>DXCD01000088.1 GCA_019116185.1 Candidatus Mediterraneibacter stercorigallinarum | reverse complement strand
CAGGCCCGACGCTTGTGCCGTTTACAGCTACATCACTGACTTTGTATCCTTCATCTGCCGTGATCGTAAAGGTGACCGATTCCCCTGCGTTTATCTCGAATTCACCGGAAGGATCAATCGTCCCGCCCACGCCCGCGGAAGCTGTGACGGTATAAGTTTCGGTTTCGGGAATTGTTTCCAGATTTTCCAGCGCTTCCGTGAGAGCGGCTGTCTGGGTGTCTGTGTCGCTCTGTGACGCGTCTGTGTCTTCATAGACAGATTTGGCAGATTCCAGTGCTGTTTCAAGGGCTGCCAGAGACTCTTCCGTATAAGTGCCGGTCTTTTGCAGTTCTGCCTCAGCCCGCGCAATGACATCGGCAAGATCTGTCTTGTCTGTCTCGGCAGAGCCGGATTCTTCTATGAGCCCGATGTCAAATTTATCAAGCTGCGGAGCGTTGCTGCTGCCGGCGGTCAGGGTAAGCACGCCGGCTCCCGGGGTTACCACCTCCCATGTCAGGACTACGGTGTGTGTCGTGTCTGCGGATGATTCCGCCTCCACGGATTCAAGCGCGCCTTCGGTGATGCTGCCGTCTGCTTCTGACCAGGTAAATGAGTTATTTGTGTCTCCGCTTCTGTACTGAAGGGTCACTTCATAGGTTCCTGCTTTTTCCGCATAATAGTACAGGATAACGCTGTCGCCGCTGTTCATAGCGTTGACATATTCCCCATTGCTTGCCCAGTCCGCGCTGCCAATCTGGAGCGGCCAGGTTTCTCCGCTTCCGGTATTGTTGAGGATCAAGTTCTCCGCTTCCAGTGTCACAGTACTTCCGTCTGCCTCTGTCGGGAAGTAGAATGGAGATGCTTCCGTATAGTTCCGGAACGAGAATACTGCCTCGATCGATGCATCACCGGATATATTTTCAAATGTATAGCTGTCAACCGCTCCAACGGATTCGCCGTTTACCAGGACGTCTGCAATCTCATATCCGTCGTCCGGGGTAATGGTATAGGTCTTGCTGCCGCCCTCTGTTATGATGGTTTCTCCGGCATCGCTGATCGTACCGTGTTCTCCGGCTGACGCTGTGATGGTGTATTCCTCAAGGCTGATTTCGGCAGGAGAGATCTCCAGCCTGTCAAGCTGCGGGGATTTTCCGTCCGGTCCTGTGAAGATCAGCGTTCCGGCGCCGGCTCCAGTAATCTCGATTGTAAATGTGACCTCGTGAGTGGAGGACGCGCTGTCACTGGCTCCTGCTGAAACGGATCCGGATACGATCTTTCCGTCTTCTTCTGACCAGCTGAGCTCATTTGTCGCAGATCCGCTGCGGTAGTATGCTGTTACGGTATAAGTCCCGGCCTTTTCCGCATAATAAGGAATGCTGATGGTGTCCTGCTGGTTCAGGGCGTTCACAAACTGACCATTGCTCGCCCAGTCTGCTTCGCCGATGCTCAGTGCGTATCCGTTATCTGAGGCGAGCTCCACGTCGTTGAGGATAGAGAACTCTGCTTCTAACGTAGATGAACTGCCATCCCTCCACGGGAATTCGAAAGGATCATCCTCGGTGTACTGTTCCCGTTTTACCAGATTTTCCTTTGCCTCTGTGATGGCGCTGATTGCAGCGGATATTTCTTCCACAGAAGCGGAAGTATTATCCAGAACCGCGCTGCCTTCTGCGACGGCCGCCGAGTATTCGTCCCAGCCGCTTAAGTACCATTCGGATTTGGCTTCATTTCCTTCTTGTACCAGTTCTTCAAGAGCTTCTCTGGTAGAGCTTTCCGTATCCAGGATCGTGATCGCAGCTTTGTCATTAAAGCCGACAATCAGGTCATCCGTCATGGAAGTAAGCTCAAGGGTAAACTGCCGGTCTCCGGTCTGATTCGTATTTCTGCGTGTCTCAACCACGGCAGTGGCTTCTGTCTGCCCGTCTTCAAAGGTGACGTCTGTGATCAGTTCCGTATTAAAATCGTCCTGGATGGCAGTTCCCGGGTTCGGCGCTGCCTGTACGGTCACTTCGCCTGTGCTCCCTCCTACACGCACCAGCTTGACTTCCATTGTAGAATCTTCATTCATGGTATATTCGTCATATTCCAGCCCGACCATGCCCTTGCCGCCGTTGTTGATGACATAGGCCGCTTCCACGCCGATGGCGTCGGTCTGGATCTCTAATGTCAGGGTGTGTGTTCCGTCTTCCAGGTCTTCGGATTCAAAGATTGTCTGTCCCAGTGCTCTGGAGGAAGCGTAGGTATCGATCGTTCCGGCATATTCTCCGTCAATATACACATCTGCCGTCCCGTGGTTCGGATCAATGGTCCCCATAAGGTATACCTTGGTTCCTTCAAATTCAAGTGTAAAGCCGGAACCGGAATTTGCCCATTTATTGGTTCCGCCGATAAAATTAGAACCGGTCTCGTCTGTCCAGCTTCCCTCAAAGGAGAAACTATCATCTGTAATATCAATGACATCCATGCCGTCCGGCGCCGCGCTGGTCAGCTCGAAGCCTTCGCTGGCTTTGTACACGCCGATCTCACTGATCATCGGAACCTTTCCCTCGGATGTGGAGACCGTGATTCTGACCTGGTCTCCTTTTACCGCGGATGACCTTACCAGCCTTTTAGCGCCGATCGTTTCGCCGCTGTCCAGTTCTTCCCACTCGCCGTCTTCATTCCGGTATTCAACTTTATATTCGTTGATCCTCTGGCCGTTCTGGATCGCTTCTTCGATGGATACCACATCAAAGGTCTTGGTGCCGCCCAGGTCGATCAGCAGGGTGCCGGTGTTCGTACCGTCGTCTGTTGTCCAGTAAGTGCTGTCGTCGCCGTCAACCGTATTGCCCGGCTGAAATGCCGTGTCACTGCCGCGCACATTGTCCGCCTTGACGGATGCACCTTCGTCTGCCGCCAGATTGTCATCGAAGGTTTCCTCAATGTTCTGCCCGAATTCTGCAACTCTGTCCAGAATTTCCTGATCGACCGTCCCTTCGTCGTTCGGCGGTACATTGAGAAGAAGAGTCGCGTTATTGCCAATGGAGCCGAAATACATGGAGGCCAGATCAGAGATACTCTTCGGCGTGTTCTTGGTAGTTCCCCAGAACCAGCCGGAGGTGATGCGGGCATCTGCCTCGGGGACGGTCCATTGATTTCCGTCTTCATATCCCACGGTATAACTTCCGGTATCGTTGCTGTCAATGCTGTTCGTTTCATAGTCTACAATAGATTTGGACCAGGTATTCTTATCTGCGTACCCGTTTTCATTGCCGATCCATCGTACTGTTGTGTAGGCGCCCGCGCCGAAGAGCATGCAGTCTGCTTCATAGCCGGCAGCCTCGCCCTCGTAGGACTGTATGGTGTCGTACCAGAGTTCAAAATCATACTCCTGAGCGTCAGAGCCGCTGCCTTTTGCCCCGTCCATCCAGACTTCCACGAAATGTCCGTCATTTCCGTAATCATCGTTTCCGAGGATCTCTTTCAGCTGATTATTGTAATATTCATTATAGTCGAGATAATCATTGTCCTCGGTTGTGGCGTTCCCGTTCTCGTCGTAATATCCGTAGCTGTCGTCATGAATGTCCCAGGGGGACAGGTAGAGTCCCATGTCCATGTCATATTCTGTACATGCCGCAGAGATCTCTTTCAGAATATCGCCCTCGCCGTCCTTGTAGCTTGTCTCCGCCACGTCATAATCGGTGTAATCACTTGCCCAGATACAGAAGCCGTCGTGGTGCTTTGCCGTGACGATCAGCTTTTTAAATCCGGCGTCTTTTAATGCCTTTACATAAGTTTCTGCATCAAAGTCTTCCTCCAGTTTAAAAATTTCGTCCGGAGTTTTGTCCCCGTAGCTTTCTCCCCATTCCACCTCGTTGAAGGTGTTGGGGCCAAAGTGGCAGAAGGCGGCAAGCTCGTCCTTCTGATACTTGTACTGGTTGGCATTCGGCAGGACTTCATCCGGTTCCGGCTCTTCGGTAGAATTCGCTTCCAGATCTTCGTCGCCGATCCATCCGCCGTCATCTTCGGCCGCTTCCGATAAAATCCCGTCGCCTAATATGGCGGATGCCGATACCGCTCCCGCCAGGAGCAATGCCAGGCTTGTTACTGATTTTTTCTTCATTTTTTCACTCCTCCCGATGAATTTAGGGTATTAAGGAGATGCCCGTAACCCCTTCTATCTAATATATGGAATAGTTGTGTCTGCCGGGTGATAAGTATGTGAAAGCAGAAGAGAAAATTATGCCGGACTCTGTAAAAAACAGAAAAAAAGGCCGTCATGTGAAACATGTATGGAGATATTGTGAAAAAAGGCTCTGCGGAAGAGCTGATTATGTTAAGATCGTATAGACAGAAAAAGACAGAATTCATTAAGCAGCCTGAAAAAGCAGATTACGAAAGAAGGCAGAATATGGGGAGAATAAAACAAATAGGAAGCGGGATTCTATCCGCTGCGGTAATTTCTTGTATGATGGTGACGACTGTTATGGCCGACCCATCGACAGATGATCTGGAACAGCAGAAATCAGAAGCCGAAAGCGAGGCAGAAGATCTGCAGACTCAGCTGACCGGGCTTCTAAACAAGATCGGTGAAATGGAAGAAGAGCTGATCGCTACCGGGGAAAAGATAACACAGACAGAACAAGATCTGGAAGAGGCGGAACAAAAAGCAGAAGAACAGTACAGCGCCATGAAGGTCCGGATCAAATACATGTATGAAAAGGGAGAGTCTGATGTCTGGGAGGCACTGCTCACGGCAGAAGATTTCACAGATTTCCTCAATAAAGCAGAGTATGCCGGCAATGTACATTCTTATGACAGAGAGCAGCTGGAAGAACTGCAGAAGACACAGGAGGAGATTACGGAGCTGAAGGAATCTTTGGAGGCAGAACAGGCGGATCTGGAAAAGCAGCAGGAAGAGTATACAGCAGAAGAAGAAAGGATCAATGCGGAATTAGAAGAAAAGAAGGCAGAAGTGGCGGATTTTGACGTACAGATCCAGGCCGCTGCCGAGGAGGCAGCCAGACAGGCGGCAGAGAGGGAAGCGGAAGAGAGTTCTACAGGCGGGGAGAGCCAGACGGAGGTATCAACAGGAAACGAATTGGAAGATACAGGAAACAGCGGTTCGTCCGGCGGGAGCAGCTCTGGCGGGAGTTCCTCATCCGGGAACACTTCCAGCGGCAATACAGCTGTCGCCCAGGCGATCGTGAACGCTGCTTACAGCCAGCTTGGCGTGCCGTATGTGTACGGCGGGACAACTCCGGGGGTAGGGCTGGACTGCTCCGGGCTGGTGCAGTACTGCCATCAGGCGGCCGGTATCTCTCTGCCAAGAACGTCTCAGGCACAGGGAGGATGCGGAGTGGCAGTCACAGATCCGCAGCCGGGAGATATTGTGTGTTATGGAGGCCATGTGGGAATCTACATAGGGAACGGACAGATGATCCATGCGCCTCAGACAGGGGATGTGGTTAAAATTGCCGATGTCTATGGTTCACCCTGGTACCGGCGGTGCTGGTGAATTATTATAAAATAGCTGTTTATGTGATCTTTGCCTCTGGCAGAATCTATCGATTATGTGTTATACTGTCTAGGATGTATCAGCGCCGATGCAGATCGGCGCTGTATGAATGTTAGGAGGCTGGTAAGATGAAACCATCAGAAAAAACGATTCAGATGTTTATGAAGGATAGGTTTGCCACGGATAATGGAGCAGTGATAGAAGAGGTGGATGACCACTATGCAAAGTGCAGTCTCAGGATTGAAGACAGGCATAGAAATGCTATGGGCGCAGTTATGGGAGGCGTTTACTTTACTCTGGCAGATTTTGCGCTGGCAGTGGCCAGCAACTGGCAGAAGATGGAAAATGTGTCTCTGAATTCTGAAATCACCTATCTGACTGCCGCGAAAGGAGAACGGCTGACAGCAGAAGCGGTGTGTGTGAAAAGCGGAAGGACGACCGGATACTACAGGATCGATGTGAGAGACGATCTGGGAAACCTGACAGCAGCAGTGACAGCGACAACTTACAGGGTGGCAAAATAAAAAGTGCAAGGGGTCAGGCCCCTTTGAGGAGAATATTCAGACAATATTGGCAAAAGGGGCCTGTCCCCTTTTAACGGAATATTCAGAATATTTTTGGGAATGGAAGAGAGGAAAGTGTAAATGAAGAGAGAAAAATTCGGCACCCGGCTGGGATTTATCCTGATTTCAGCTGGATGTGCCATTGGGCTGGGAAATGTATGGCGTTTCCCGTATATTACCGGACAGTACGGAGGGGCAGCTTTTGTGCTGATTTATCTGGTCTGCCTGGTAATGCTGGGACTGCCGATCATGATTATGGAGTTCTCTGTAGGGCGGGCTGCCGGATGCGGCATTGCAAAGGCTTTCGACAGGCTGGAGCCTCAGGGCACGAAATGGCACTGGTATAAATGGTTTGGAATTGCCGGCAATTATCTGCTGATGATGTTCTATACAACAATTGGCGGCTGGCTTTTGATTTATCTCGGCAAAATGGCAGCAGGCAGCTTTGAGGGAATGAATGCCGCTCAGATCGAGGGGGAATTCGGTGAACTGATGGGACAGCCCGTCCTTATGACAGTATTCATGGTGATTGTCGTAGTCATGTGTTTTGGGATTGTAAGCCTGGGGCTTCAGAAGGGAGTGGAAGGGATTACGAAGGTAATGATGGTTCTTCTGTTGGCGCTCCTGGTCGTGCTTGCAGTACGTTCCATCATGCTGCCCGGCGCGGGAGAAGGCCTGCGGTTCTATCTTCTGCCGGATTTCGGAAAAATGAAAGAAGCTGGCATCATGGAAGTGGTATCTGCGGCAATGAATCAGTCGTTCTTCACGCTGAGCCTTGGGATCGGCGCTATGGCGATTTTCGGAAGCTATATAGATAAAAAGAGAAGGCTTGCAGGAGAGGCAGCTGCGATTACCGTGCTCGACACAAGTGTTGCCCTGATCTCCGGTTTGATTATCTTTCCGGCCAGCTTTGCTTTTGGCGTCAACCCGGACAGCGGGCCGAACCTGATCTTTATCACCCTGCCGAATATCTTTAACTCCATGGCAGGCGGAAGACTCTGGGGAGCTATTTTCTTCCTGTGTATGTTCTTCGCATCAGCGTCAACGATCATTGCTGTGTTTGAGAATATCATCGCATTTGCCATGGACCTGACAGGATGCTCAAGAGGGAAAGCAGTGGCCGTCAACCTGGTGGCGATTATCCTCCTGTCCATGCCGTGCGTGCTTGGATATAATGTGCTGAGCGGATTCGCGCCGCTTGGCGAAGGGACAGCAATCCTTGACCTCGAAGACTTCATCGTAAGTAACAACCTCCTGCCCCTGGGCAGCCTGGTGTATGTACTTTTCTGTACCACCCGCTACGGCTGGGGCTGGAAAAACTTCCTCACAGAAGCCAACTCCGGCGAGGGACCCAAATTCCCCAAATGGGTAAGACTGTACGTAACCTTTATCATACCACTTATCGTAATATTCCTGTTCATCCAAGGATACTGGAGCAAATTTGCAGGCTAGGCTTAAGCCATGCGCAAGAAGAAAAGAGAGGTCACTCATCGTGCTCGCACGAATGAGCGGCCTCTCTTTTCTTCTTGCATAGGGCGCAGCCCGTGAGCGAGATGGAGCAAAGCGGAATCGAGCTGCATGGCGCAAGCCGGACGGCCGACCGCATCCAGTCCATTTATTTTGAAAAAATCGCAAAAAACCTTGACTGTATACCAGTTATATACTTTAAGATAACCCCGTAAACGGGAAGAATATAGTGGAAACCGCAAAGAAATGCCATGAAATTTCTGCCCGGATCAAACATTGAAGGAGGTGTGGAGTTGAATACAAAACAAGTTGAAGAGCTTACCGGTATGTCCCGCCAGAACATTCGGTATTATGAACGGATGGGGCTGCTCGAACCGGCGAGAGAGGACGGCAATGCATACAGGGATTACTCCGAAGAAGACATCCGGCGGCTGAAACTGATCAAGATGCTTCGAATGCTGGATATGCCGCTGAAAGATATCGAAAGCATAATCAACGGCGAGGTATCTCTAAAGGAAGCGGTAAAACAGCAGAAAGAGAAGCTTCAGTCTCATCAGAAACAGCTGCAGGCAGCGATCGAGGTCTGCACAAGCATAGGAAGAGATAAGAGCGAACGCGTGGACGTGGACGGATACCTCAGCCGAATGGAGACCATGGAGCAGAACGGCGGTTTATTTGCCCGCTTCATGGATGATTATAAACAGGTAGCGATGGAAGAGCAGGAACGCAAGTTTTCATTTTATACAGATTTTGCGGTGAATACTCCGAGATTGTTTGAAAAAGCGCTGAGAGAATACGCTGTGAACCAGAGGCAGAAGTTCCGTATGATAAAACGAGGAAAATATCCGGAGTTTATGCTTGGAGATCAGACTTATACAGCGGTCAGCGTTCTGGAGAGGAAAAAGGGGGAAGAGAAGGCCGCAGTGCGGATCATATGCGAACGAAAAGAGCAGAACACGGGCAGCGCGCCCATGCCGGAGAAACGCAGAAGGATGCTGCGGGGGCTTCATATTCTGGCGACGAACATCCGGAGGCACAGGAGAAAGAGTTGTCTGAATCTTGTACTCAGCATGCTGACTGTAATGGTGCTGTCATTTTACCTGGGGAATATAAGAAGCACAGAACAGACCCTGGAAGACGCGCCGGAGAATTTTGACATATCCGGCGAGATCTGGAATATGTGCGGGGAGATGAACCACGGGCTCTTTATCTCGCATCAGGTGCTGGAAGATCTGTATGCATCTTCGAGGATCGATGAAATTGCGGAGAGCGCGGAGCTCATGGGCAGCCTGGCAGAGAGCGGGGATACATCGGAAGCTTTGGAAGAGACAGAGGACGCAGGCATGCGGGATCCGGTTTCTCTTCTCGGCATCAACCGGCTGGAATGTCTGGAGGAATTATCTGAAGATGATATTATATGGGAGAGCGGAAAGGACTGGGAGGCTTTTTCGGAAAGTGGGGCAGACTGTATTGTGAGTGAGGCCTTTGCAGAGGAGACAGGCCTTTCCGCCGGAGATATGGTGGAGTTTGACCTGGCACGGTATTCCCAGGGGCTTGCGGGAGTGATCCTGGAGAGGCAGGAGCTGCTGCCGGAGACCTTTCATATTGCCGGAACCTATAAAGAAGTGCAGGACCGGGATGGAGGCAACCCGGATGTCCTGCTTCCGCTCGGTGTTGTAAAGGAAATTTACGAGAAAAATGATATCGTGTATTTTGCCTCAGCTCTGTCTTTTCATGTGACAAAGCCATTAGAGCTTAATGAGCTGAAACAGGAATTGAAAGATGCAGGGTTAAAGGAAATCATATACGGGTCGCCGAGTTCTTATGTGGGGATCAGTGTGAAGCTGTCGGACGCGTCGTTTATTCATTCTATGGAAAGCGCGGACAGGAGCGCGGCGCTTTTGAAGAGTTTCCTGCCGTTTGTATTCCTGATCGTGGCTGTGGCGGGATATATTATTCCAAGCCTGCTGTTCCAGAACAGGCGGGAGGAATATGCGGTCATGCGCGCCCTTGGGACAGGAAAGCATTTCTGCAGCCTGCTGTTCTATGCAGAGCATATCCTGCCGGCTGGGGCGGGGGCTCTGGCCGGCGCGGCTGCCGGGATGATACTGGGCGCGGTAGATTTCGGCGGCGCGGCAGCGGTATGGGGATCATATTTGATCTTCTATATGCTGGGCGCGGCAGCGGCCATGTGGAAGTTTGGGAGATTTAGCATTGCGGCTGTGTTGTCACACAGAGATTGAGAGGGTTATATGGAACGGATCAAAGCAGAATCAGTAAGTTATTCATATCAGAATAAATATCAGACCGTGGAGGCAGTCAAAGAAGTGTCCTGCACGTTTGAAACAGGAAAATTGTATGTGATCACAGGGGAATCCGGGAGCGGAAAGAGTACCTTTCTCTCTCTGCTGGCAGGCCTGGACTGTCCGGGAAGCGGGCGGATCCTTGTGGATGGAGAGGACCTCAGCCGGATCGACCGGGATGCATACCGCAGGGAAAAAGTGTCTGTCATTTACCAGGCATTTCATCTCTTCCCGCTGCTCACGGCGCTTGAAAATGTCATGTACCCGCTGGAGCTCCAGGGCATGGCGAGGAAAGAGGCGAAAGAAAAGGCAGCAGAATATCTGGAAGAAGTGGGCATCAGCAAGAAACTGCACGGACAGTATCCGAAAATGATGAGCGGCGGAGAACAGCAGCGGACCGCGGTGGCGCGGGCAATGGCTTCCGGGGGGAGAATCGTGCTCGCGGATGAACCTACGGGAAACCTGGATACAGAGAATGAGGAAAAGGTCGTAGAACTCCTTCTCTCTCTTGCGCATGACAGGGACTTCCTGGTCATTATGGTTACCCATAACAAGCAGATCGCGGAGCAGGCAGATGTCCGCCTGGTCATGAAGGACGGCAGGATGACAATGGAACAGTGAGGTGTTGAGGATGACTTTCTATTACAGTATAAAACAAATGCGCCGGAGTCCGGTCAAAAGCCTGCTGTTCTTCCTGCTCATCGGGCTGTGCGCTTTCTTCCTTGCTCTCGGCGGGGCGCTGTGGTATATGGGAAGCAGCGGGTTACAGAACTTTGACGAGCTGTATACCACCATCGGTACAGTGGAGCAGAAATACGAAGGAACAAAGATCAGATCCAGCTGGGATCCGGAAACACAGCAGTATGAGTATTTTAACGGCGGATATTATGGGGAAAGGATTGACGATGATGTCCTTGATTTTGAAGGGGCGGACTATATTCTGGAACCCAGGCAGAGACCCTATTTCGGAGCATATATCGAGGATCTGTATGACGGGATCGGCAGTCCGAATATGGGAATCGTGGAAGCTGAGCCGCTTGTGACCGGTCCGATGTACCCGTCGCTTCCCATGCGCGTGAAACGGGTGCTGGAAGGCACGATGCAGGAAGGGGAGATATTTTATATCTGCGACCATCAGAGTGTAGAACCGGATATTCTGGAGGCGGGAAAGACTTATGTAATGCAGCTGTCTATGATTGGAATTGCACATGGAGCAAATGTGCCTGAAGGGGAAGAGCCCGTGGAATACCTGCTCTACCCGGCAATTGCATCAGACCAGTATACGATCGACATGGAGCCGGTTTATGACCCGGTTACAGAGGAAGACCGCTGGTATGACGAGGTGACAGATGGATTCTATGAGACGGAGAGAGGAAAACGCTGGCTTGCCATCAGCAATTATCAGGACTATGATATGCGGACCATCCCTGTCCAGCCCACGGACGGCACCAGCCTGCTCATGCATTTTTATAACGGGGAAGCACGGATCACAGAGGGCAGGGATATCACGGAGGAAGAATATGCCAATGGCGAAAAGGTATGCCTGATCCCGGAGAAGCTGGCAATGCAGCTCGGGAAGAATGTGGGGGATACGCTGAACCTGCCCCTGTATTATGCGGATTACTCCCGTTCCGTGGGGGACGCGTTCGTGCTCGGAGGCGGGGGCGGCGTCAGCGTAAACCTTCTGAATGCAGAGGGAGAGGTCTACCAGGTGTTCAACGAGCAGGAATATGAGATCGTGGGAATATACACTGCTGAGGATAAAGGTTCAGGCAGTTATACGGCCGGGAATTATGAGGTGGTGATCCCGTGGAATGCCATTCCGGAAAACTGCTGGGCGGATAATATCGCAGGAGCCGGCCGGATGAAGGGGGCGACGACATCCTTTCAGATCCCTAACGGGACAATTGAAGAATTTCGGGAGAAATGGGAATCTCTTGGGATCGATGATCTGGAAATCCGCTTTTATGACATGGGATATTCCCAGCTGCAGGAAAGCCTTGAGACCCGACAGCTCATGTCTCTGGTCTTCCTGGTCAGCGGCTGTGTAATGGCGGTTTTGATCCTGTGCTTCTTCTCGAACCTTTTTATTACCGGCCAGAGGGAGAGGATCGCTGTGGAGCGGCTCATGGGACGGACGAAACGGCAGTGCGCCGCGTCGATTCTGGCAGGGATGCTCATCCTGAGCGCTGCCGGCTGTATCGTCGGAAGCGTCAGCGGATGGCTGGTGTCAGGGCAGGCGGCGGAGCGTGTGGGAGATACACTGGAATTTGACCGGACATTCAGCGACAGCATGACTGCGAATACAGAGCCGGAGGAAGCCGGAGAAAAGGCGGGAGCAGTACTTCCCTGTGTGACAGGCGCAGCGCTTATGGCTGCGTCAGCAGTGATATCTTCGGCATATGTGGGGAAGACTTTGAAGAAGGAGCCCTTAAGGATTTTAGGAGAAATTGAAGAGTGAATTTGAAATAAAACGTGCAGTCAGGGCACCGGCCTTCCGCGTCAGGCGGAAAGAGCCGGTGCTCTGGCTTTATGCGAAACCGTTTCCGGCACCATGATTTCCCGGAGAGTAGAAAAAATCCACATGGCGATGTAAAAAAAGTGCATCGGAAAAAGTAAAAGCAAAATATATAATATTGATATATAATCGGCGATATTAGAAGAAGGAGGGGAAGAACCGGAAACAAAGCGAATACAGCAAATGGTACGGCAAATCAAGGACAGAGCGGGACAGGCACTCAGAAAGCGGCTAAGACAGGAGATGACAGCGCCATGCTGCTTGCTGGCCTCCGCCCTGGCAGTGACAGGCCTGCCGCTGGGGACTATGAAAGTGCAGGCCGAATCACCGGACGGTGATGACACAAGAGTGAACTTTGCGTTAGACGGCGTGGCAACGGCAGAGAAGGCGCCCATTGAATATTGGGGACCGGATAAGCTGATCGATGGAATCATAAACCGTGACGCGTCAAAACCGGATCAGTCCAGATGGTCCAGTGAAGCAGGCGCTCCATGCTGGGTGAAAATCGATCTGACAGAAATACGCAAATTCGATGAAATCAAGATTGCCTGGGAAAATGGTAAGACACGGGAATTTCATATTGAAATGTCCAACGATGACCAGAACTATACGACGATTTACGAATCAGAAGACCTGCCGGACGGACACCCCATGGATACGGTGGTGGAGTTTGACCGGGAACAGTTCGGCAGATACATCCGGATTACAGTGGATTCGCTGATCAGCGGCGCTTATCCGAGCGTATCGATCTATGAGGTCGAAGTGATCGGCACGAAGCCGGAAGGGTCAGGACAGAAAGAATTCCGCGCAAATTATGCCCTGGGCAAAAGCGCGACGGCATCAGCCAGCCCGATTTCTTACTGGGGACCGGATAAGCTGACGGACGGAACGATCAACCGCAGCGCGTCAAAACCGGATCAGTCCAGATGGTCCAGTGAAGCGGGCGCTCCCCAGTGGGTATGCATTGATCTTGCGGAACCCCGGGAGTTTGACGAGATTCTGATTGCCTGGGAAGGCGGCGGAAGAGTGGAGGATTTCCATATTGACGTGTCCAATGACGGCGTGGAATTTACACCGCTCTATGATGCCGAGGCAAAGTCGGACGGCTATCCGGAGGATACTTATGTGTATCTGGATGATCCGGTGAGCTGGAGATATGTGAAGATAACAGCAGATAAACTGACAGCAGGGACCTATCCGAGCGTATCGATCTATGAAGTGGAGATCATCGGCACAAAGGTGATGAACAACCTTGCGGCAAGTGCAGTGGCTGAGTCAAACGGAGACGAGTCAGAGGATATGCAGGCAGCATATATCAATGACGGCACGCTGAACACAAGGTGGACAAGCTCTGCCGGCGAGGGACAGAAGACAGTTACATTTACATTTGAGGAAGAGCAGTCCATCCAGTCATTTATCCTGGAATGGAACAGGAAAACAGCCAAAGATTATAAGATCGAGGCAGAGGTGGACGGACAGTGGCAGACACTGGCCCATTACACAAAGGTTCCGAAAACCTTCCAGGAAATCGTGAATCTGGATGCACCGATACAGACGTCAAAAGTGCGGATCGTCGTAGACGCATTCCTTACAGCCGGCACAGACAGGGACGGAGTGACAGCGGATATCCCGGCAGTTTCGCTCCATGAAGTAGAAATGTACGGGGAAACCTATGATTTCCCGCCAAGGGACCAGCCGACAACTGTCCAGGACATCGCAGACGCCGTTCTGCTGCCGGAACTGGAGGCGGATGCCACAGAACTGCCGATGCCTCAGGTGCAGGAAGGCTATACGATTGAGTTCGTGGGAGCGGATTATGAGCAGGTAATCACGCATGACCGTCAGATCATTAAGCCTCTGGTAGACACAACGGTTGTTGTGAACTTTGAGGTGACAGAAACAGAGACCGGAGAACAGGCTTTCACCCCGGATATCGAGGTGACCGTGGCAGGGCAGTATGACAGCGCGCAGTCAGTTAATGAGAAGCCGCAGGTGCTTCCTGAGCTGCAGCAGTGGTTTGGAAAAGAAGGTGAGTTCCGGATCTCCGACACATCCTGCATTATTGTAGATCCAAGTGCAGAGGCATTTACGGAGGCTGCCAATATTTTCGCAGAAGACTATGAGGATGTGACCGGCAGAGAAATTCAGGTATCTGTCGGAAACGAGCCGGCAGCAGGCGATTTCTATTTTGTGAAAAGCAATACCGGGCTTGAGAAAGAGACTTATATCCTGAATGTAGACGACGCTGTCACGATCGAGGCAGATGAATATGCAGGAGCTTATTGGGCGACCCGTTCCATTCTTCAGATTTTAAAACAGACAGACGGGACGATAGCAAAAGGAATTGCAAAGGACTATCCGAAATATGAAATCAGAGGAATGATGCTGGATGTTGCCAGACTCCCCGTGGATATGTATTTCCTGGAAGACCTGGTGAAGACAATGTCCTGGTATAAGATGAATGATTTCCAGGTTCATCTGAATGATAATGTATTTACATCGACAAACGGAGTTCCCGATTATTCCGGATTCAGGCTGGAGTCGAAAGTGCCGGGGCTGACCAATACGGATGTGTATTATACAAAGGACGAGTTCCGCAGCTTTATTACAAATTCCAAAGAATTAGGAGTCAATATTGTTCCGGAATTTGACACCCCGGGACATTCAGGAGCATTTACCAAGGTACGCCCGGATCTGGGCCGGGGATACGGCACTGACAATTATAAGGGCGATTATCTGGACCTTGATAATAAATACGACGAAGTGCTTGAGTTCATGAAAGGGATTTTTGCGGAATATACGACGGGCAGCAATCCCGTCTATCCGGAAGGTACGGTCGTACACGTAGGAACAGACGAATACAAAGGCGGCGGCAAAGAGAACTTCAGAAAGTATCAGGATGCAATGCTGAAATATGTAAGAGACGAGCTGGGATACACGCCGCGTGTATGGGGAAGCCAGACAGAGAACAACGGCGAGACTCCGATCACGGTAGAAGGCGTCCAGATGAATCTCTGGTATGTGGGATATGCAAATCCGAAAGATATGTATGAACTGGGCTATGACCTGATCAATACAAATGACGGCGATCAGTATATTGTCCCGGGAGCAGGCTACTATTATGATTATCTGAACAAGAGCCATATTTACGGAAGCTGGCAGCCGAACGTCATAGCCGGATTCAAAGTTCCGGCAGGTGACGAGCAGATGCTCGGCGCGAACTTCTGCGTATGGAATGATAAGACAGGTCCGGTCAATGATAACGGAACAAGTGATGTAGAGCTGTTTGACCGTATCTATGATATTATGCCTACCTATGGATGCAAGCTGTGGGGCGATATCAATGACTATTCACTCAGCGTGCTTGAGGCTGTTGCCGAGGAGACCAATTACGCGCCGAACAGCAACCCCACATATCAGACAGATTCTGTGGGCGATACTTATGTGGATTACAATTTCAACACGCCGGAAGGCAAAGATAATTCAGGAAATGAGTATCATATCGAAAGACTGGTCAACGCGGATTACGAGGAAGGCCTGAACAGAGACGCCCTTACCTTAAACGGGGGAGAGAGCTATGCGGAGACTCCGCTGACAGACATCGGACTGGACACCACGGTTGACTTCTGGGTGAAAAAGGCGGCCACAGATTCCGATGAGGAGCAGATCCTGTTTGAGTCCGAGCACGGCGCGATCAAAGCGGTGCAGAAAGACACAGGCAAATTTGGCTTCACAAGATGGCACAGAGATTATTCGTTTGACTATGAGCTTCCAGAGGAAGAAGGACAATTGACATAAGGAGCCAGTTCATCTTGAAGAGATGAAGGGACAAAAAGACAAAATGACCATCGTCCGAAGAATATAGAAAGATGACAAGAATGACGAAAAACGTTGAAGGTGTCAGGTATACAAATTTTAATGAATACGGTATAATAAAATACAAAATAAGAAGGTGTTAAACTGAAAGAGGTGAGGTCAGATGCCGACAAATATTACAGATATAATGCAGCAGTTCGCCAGCAGTTTGAGGAAACTTCTGGGAAATACTCTTGACAGTGTCATTGTATATGGATCATATGCAAGAGGAGATTATTCTGAACTTTCAGATATTGATGTTATGATTTTGGTTACTCTGACAGAGGAAAAGATAAAGAAAATATCTGATGAGATTAGTGATATGGCTTTTGAATATTTGATGAGATTCGGAGCAGATATTTCGCCGGTGATAATTAATGTAGATCATTTTAACTACTGGGCAGATAATCTGCCATACTATCGCAGTGTAAGAGATGAGGGGGTAAAGCTCAGTGCATGAT
>DXCD01000087.1 GCA_019116185.1 Candidatus Mediterraneibacter stercorigallinarum | reverse complement strand
TAATCTGTCGGATTTGGTCTTTTGCTACTGCCATAAATAAACTCCTTTTCGATAAGAATTGTCATATCTGTAATTCTTACCAAAAAGGAGCCATTTTTTACCAAAGCCACAAAGTTTTTTACACTACCTTTGCTTTTATGGGGCGACAGTATCCAATTCAAGTTGGAAAAAGAGAGTTATTTGAATAAATCCGATAGATTTCCTGATCTGCCAGATCCTGCCGGGACCGATCATCGCACTTTTTGGGAGCGAGAGCAGCGCTTTCACTGACTTTGCTGTAAAATGTCTGCGCATCTATCTGCTGTTTATTTTCTGCTCGGGATTCCCTATCGTTTCAACCAACTATTTTCAGGCGACCGGGCAGGCGCTTAAAGCATCGATTTTGTCTATGCTGAGACAGTTGATCCTGTTGATCCCGCTGATACTGATCCTGCCGTTGTTCTTCGGGCTGGACGGTGTGTTATACGCGGCTCCGGCGGCAGATATCCTGGCGGCTGTTATCGTCCTGTTCTTTATGATACCGGAAATGAAACGTCTGGATGGGCGAATTAAGGAAAACTGCTAATTTATAGGTTGATTGTTTTTCATTGCTGATGTAAATTTAACGATCATTCTTTTTAGTTCGGCGGCTGCAGGGCTTAAGTTCTTCAGATCATTTCCTATAAGTGATATCTGAACATCTATTTCCGGCTTAATGGGATAGCGGATCAATTGGTTTGACAAATGATCCGCTACCAGCTCCGGAACAATTCCAATACCATTGTTACATTCCGCGAGGCTGATTGCAGTGTCGGCCTGTTCCACAAAGAAAAATTTCGAAGTGTTTATGGATTTTGCATCAAGGTAAGCTTTTGAGGCTTCATAGGCCTCTTTAAAAAATATATATCGTTCAGGTTGTATGCTCAGATCAACAACCGGCATATCATCCAGCGGCTCTTTGCTGACAGCGATCATGCGGTCCTTCAGCAGGACTTCGTGATCCAGATTTTCAAAAGGAAAAGGAGTGATCGCAAAATCCACCTGATGCTCTTCCACGGATTTGCGGATCTCTGCCGAGCTTCTTTCAATCAGTTCCAGAGAGATAGCGGGATATTTCTGGCGAAAGTTATAGAATACTTTTGACAGAATAACAGAAGTAAGAATCGGCATAGATGCAATCTTCACTTTCCCGCTGAGGAAGTTGTTGGAACGAAATGCAATCTGATACATTCTGTTTTCAAGATCTGACATCTGGCGGGCAAGCAGAAGCACTTTGTATCCGTCTTCTGTGATAAGAAGTCCCTTTCGTTTATCTCGTTCAAACAGTTTCAGCTTCAACTCTTCTTCCAGTGCCTTAACTGCCTTGCTGACTGCTGGCTGAGAGATGCAAAGCTTTTCTGCTGCTTCTGTAATACTCCGCTTTTCTGCAACTACAAGAAAGATTTGTAAATTTCGATTCAGCATAACTAAAAAGATATGACCTCCTGTGCATTTAGATATTTGAGTTATGTGTGATTGTAACATATAATAGGAAAAAGGACAAGAATTGACAGAGAAAAGGCGGCTGCAATTAAATTATTTTAAAAGAAAGAGGTGCAGAAAATGAAAACAGCAGTTGTATGGTCGTCGCCAAATACAGATGGACTCACGGCGACTGCGAAAGACAGGATAATAACAGGGTTAAAAACATGTGGTGTGGAGACAGATGAAATCCATTTGAATAAAATGGATATAAAACACTGCCAGGCATGTAAAAATGGATGGGGAAACTGTCAGGCGATAGGAAAATGTGTGATCGAAGACGATTTTTCCCATATCTATGAGCGAATTACCGCAGCGGATGCAATCGTTTTTGTTACGGCTGTCTACTGGCATGACATGACGGAATATATGAAAGCTCTGTTAGACCGGATCCGCAGATGTGATGCAGTACATAATGGATTCCTAAAAGAGAAAGAGTGTCTGCTTGCTGCATGTGCAGGAGGCACCGGGATCGGCGCCGTAGAATGTCTTCACAGCATAGAAGAGACGATTGGTTATATGGGAATGAAGGTTTGCGACAGAATCCCTGTTAACCGTTATAACAAAGAGTATATGTTGGATACTCTTGAAAAGGCAGGCGAAACTTTTGCAAGGCATATTTCCGTGAGTGGAGGAAAAGAATAATGCAGATAACGGGTGCTGATTTATTTGTAAAGGCATTACAGGAAGAGGATGTAGATACACTTTTTGCATATCCGGGAGGTCAGGCAATCGATCTGTTTAACGCCTTATACGGTGTCAAAGGAATCGATATTGTTCTCCCACGACATGAGCAGGGACTGGTTCACGCTGCAGATGGATATGCACGTGCTGCGGGAAAAACAGGAGTGTGCCTTGTGACCAGCGGGCCTGGAGCAACAAACCTCGTGACCGGGATTGCAACAGCAAACTATGACAGTGTTCCATTGGTCTGCTTCACGGGACAGGTTTCCACAAATTTGATCGGCAACGATGCGTTTCAGGAAGTAGATATCGTAGGGATCACCAGAAGCATCACGAAATGGGCCGTTACTGTAAGAAAACAAGAAGATCTGGCAGGGATCATAAAGAAGGCGTTCTACATAGCAAATTCGGGAAAACCTGGAGTTGTAGTGGTTGATATCCCAAAAGATATTCAGCAGGCGAAAAAACCACTCTTTCTGTTGGGAGGCGGAGTTAACATTGCACATGCGGATCAGGAAATGACAATGCTTGCCGAAAAAACGCAGGTACCGGTGATCACTACGATTATGGGAAAAGGGGCTGTTCCAACAGACCATCCTTTATATGTAGGAAATTTGGGGATTCACGGAAGCTTTGCAGCGAATAGAGCTGTCAGCGAATGTGACGTGCTTTTTTCAATTGGAGTACGTTTTAATGACAGGATTACAGGAAAAGTCAGTGAATTTGCTCCTCATGTAAAGATTATCCATGTTGATATTGAGCCGGCATCTATTTCGAGAAATATCACCGTAGATATTCCAATTGTGGCAGATGCCAAAAAGGCTGTCCGTGCCCTGCTTGAAAAATGTACGCCTTTAGATACAGAAAACTGGCGTTTGGAAATCCAGGAATGGAAACAGAAGTATCCGCTTGAACAACAGCAGGAAACCGAAGATGGAGTGACACCATATTCAATTATACATGAGATCAATACACTGTTTCATGACGCCGTTATTACAACAGATGTCGGACAGAACCAGCTTTGGACAACACAGTTCCTGGAGCTTAACGGACAAACCCGGTTGCTCACCTCCGGCGGTCTGGGAACTATGGGATACGGCCTCCCGGCTGCGATTGGGGCAAAACTGGGATGCCCGGATAAAACGGTAGTCGCTGTGTGCGGGGATGGCGGAATGCAGATGAATATTCAGGAAATCGCAACGGCAGTAGTCTATGAACTCCCGGTGATCATTTGCGTCATGAATAACGGATATTTAGGAAATGTCCGACAATGGCAGGAAATGTTTTATAACAGAAGATATTCCAGTACCTGTCTGCGCTGGCGGAAAAGCTGCCCGCCATTCTGCAGTATGCCGTCGGATAACTGTCCGGAATATACTCCGGATTTTGTGAAACTGGCAGAAAGCTATGGGGCAAAAGGGATACGGGTAAAAAAGAAAGAGGAAATCAGACCGGCCCTGGAAGAGGCGGCAAAATCGAAGACTGTACCGATCCTTGTGGAGTTTATCATTGACCGGGAGGAGAACGTACTGCCAATTGTACCACCTGGGAATCCATTAGAAGATATGATAATGGGAGGGACGGAAAATGCATAAAAAAAGATGGATCAGTTTACTGGTCGAAAATGATGTCGGCGTCCTTGCGAACATATCTGGTTTATTTTCCGGAAAGTCCTATAATCTGGACAGTCTGACGGCTGGAACGACAACAGACCGTACAATTTCACGTATGACGATCAGTCTGACAAGTGATGATCAGACATTTGAACAGATAAAAAAGCAATTGAATCGAAATGTTGATATCATAAAGGTTACCGACTTTACCGATACAGCTATCCATATGAAAGAATTGATGTATCTGAAAATTATTGGATTAAAAGAATCAGAGATGGGAAAAGTGGAGCGGGTCTCAGAAGTGTTCGGAGTTAAGATGATCGATTACGGCGTGGATTCTGTTTTGCTGGAGTGCGTTCAGACAGAGAAACGGAACAGTGATCTTGTAGAACTGTGTGTCAAGCTGTTTGGAAACCGAGTTGATATTGTCCGAGGAGGAAGCGTAGCAATCGAGGCGATCAGTATCTCGGAGCGATAAAAACTATTCAGAGAGGTTAAAAAGGCAATGTTCCAGAAGAATTTAAGTAAACACAAAACACACTGTTGTATCCTGTTAGCCCCAGTAAAATTAAGAGCAAGACGGTGATTTCGTTCGCAACTTCCTCTTCTTCTGGAATGGGTGAATGGACTGGGGCTGTAATTGTCAGGAATCGAATATGCAGAAATGTGGGCAGGATGTTATGGCATCCTGCTCATTTTTTAAATATACAAAGATAGATTGTATACGGTAAACCATGAGTACCGACTCATTTTATGACCGCCGTTACCGGCGGACGGTTTACACAACATTTGTTGTTTTTGTTTTACTCCGGCAGATTTCCGGTAGCTGTTCTGACCAGGGAAGCAGTTCTTCCATAAAACAGTAATCCGTATCCTCCTGATGGTCCTTCATCACGGTCAGGACGTATTCCAGATAACGGAAAGGACTCAGGTTATTCGCCTTTGCTGTTTCCGTAATGCTGTAGATGATCGCACTGGATTTTGCGCCGTCGATACTGTCGATCAGCTTCCATGCATGTTTGCGCAGGCAGAAGCTGCGCAGCGCACCTTCCGTTGCGTTATTATCAAGCGGGACTTCGCCGTCATCCAGGAATACTTTTAATGCCTCTTCCTGGTTAATGCAGTAGTTTATCCCGTCCAGTGTTTTCCCTTTGGAGAGACGACCGGAAGCCTGGATCTCT
>DXCD01000086.1 GCA_019116185.1 Candidatus Mediterraneibacter stercorigallinarum | reverse complement strand
GGGGTCAGACCCCTCCTAAGAGGAGTCTGACCCCTTTACAAATTTTTCAGAATATTCTGTCCATATCTTCGGGCAGGTCTGCCGTGAACTCCATGTGCTTCCCGGTAATGGGATGCCGGAATGACAGCCGGCATGAGTGCAGCGCCTGCCGCTGTATGTATTCCATATCCGGATTGTACAGGTAGTCGCCGACCAGGGGAAAGCCGATATATTTCATGTGGACGCGGATCTGGTGGGTGCGCCCGGTCTCCAGGATCAGAGAGACGAGGCTGTGCCCGTTTTCTTCCTTTACAACATGATAATGAGTCACTGCCCGCTCTCCGTGTTCAAAATCGATCTTCCGCTCAATAAGAGAGCTTCCGGTCCTGCCGATGGGAGCGTCGATCGTGCCGGAAGAGGGGACGACACTGCCCCGGACAACGGCCAGATATTCTCTTTCGATTTCGTGACGCGCGGTCATGGAGGACAAAATACTGGAGCTGACCATGTGCTTCGCAATGACAGTCAGACCGGACGTATCCCGGTCAAGCCGGTTCGTGCACCGGAAGATAAAAGGCTTGCCTTGCTGTTGATAATAATACATCAGTGCATTGGCAAGGGAGTTCCGGTAATTGTTCAGAGACGGGTGAACTGGCATTCCGGTCGGTTTGTTGACAACAACGATGTCTTCATCTTCATATACAATGTCCAGAGGAAGCTCCACTGGAGGAATATTGGGAGAACTTTCCGTTTCCCGGATGTGGACCGTGAGGATGTCGCCGCTGTGAAGCGGAGTGCGCATATAGGACCAGACACCGTTTATGAGGATGCTCTCGGGCATCTTTTTGAGCTGCGCCAGGTTCTGGTATGAGAAGCCGCGGCGGCGCAGATATTGTTCTGTCCGCAGGCTGTTTGCGTCTTCTGTTATATGATAATTGAGGATCCGTTCCATAATGTTTCTCGTTCCACTTTCCTTTTTTATTACGGGCTGCCCGAAAGCCGCCGGCGGCGCGGCCGGATCTGCTATATGGCTTTCACGCGTGTCGGGGACGGCGGGCTGTAACCATATGTTAGCAGAATCTAAGGGAAAATGGAAGTCAGCTCTGGAACAGAACTGGGGCGTGTGTTACAATAGGAGGGATATTTTATAATAACGACATAGGATTGACAGAGAGGATAACCTGTATGGATATTAATCAGAAACTGACAGAAGAACTTGGCGTGAAACGCTGGCAGGTCGATGCCGCGGTGAATTTGATAGACGAGGGGAACACGATTCCCTTCATCTCGCGATACAGAAAAGAAGTGACAGGATCGCTCAATGATGAACAGCTCAGGAAGCTGCATGAGCGCCTGATCTATCTGAGAAATCTGGAAGAAAAAAAGGAGCAGGTCATCTCCAGCATCGAGGAGCAGGGCAAGCTTACCGAAGAGCTGAAGAACCAAATCCTTGCGGCGGAGACTCAGGTGGCAGTAGAAGACCTGTACCGTCCTTACCGTCCGAAACGCCGCACCCGCGCGACGATCGCGAAGGAGAAGGGGCTGGAGCCGCTGGCAGCATATATCATGCTCCAGAGGGCGAAAGAGCCTCTCGAAGAGACTGCGAAGGAGTACATCTCAGAGGAGAAAGAAGTAAAGACCGCTGAGGAAGCGATCCAGGGAGCAGCGGATATTATTGCGGAGAGCATTTCGGATAATGCGGATTACCGGAGCTGGATCAGGAATGCCACAATGAAGAAGGGAAAAGTTATTTCCGCGGCAAAGGACCCGGAGGCAGAGTCCGTGTATGAAATGTACTATGAGTTCGAAGAGCCTGTCTCAAAGCTGGCGGGGCACAGGATCCTTGCCTTGAACCGGGGAGAGAAGGAGAAGTTCCTGACAGTCAAGGTGGAGGCGCCTGAGGAGGATATCCTCCGGTATCTGGAGAAAAAGGTGATCCATACGGACAATCCTTATACAACGCCCCTGCTTCGGGAGACAGCGGCGGACAGCTATCAGAGGCTGATCGCTCCTGCGATTGAACGGGAGATCCGTAATGAACTGACAGAGAAGGCGGAAGACGGAGCCATCGAAGTCTTTGGCAAGAACCTGCATCAGCTGCTGATGCAGCCGCCGATCGCGGGAAAGGTGGTCCTCGGATGGGACCCGGCGTTCCGTACCGGATGTAAGCTGGCGGTGGTGGACCCGACAGGGAAAGTCATCGGCACAACCGTCATTTATCCGACCGCGCCTACCACGCCCCAGAAGATCAAGGCGAGCAAGGATCTCCTGAAGAAGATCATCCCCAAGTACCATATCTCTCTTATTTCACTTGGAAACGGGACCGCTTCCAGAGAATCAGAGCAGTTTATCGTGGAGCTGTTAAAAGAGATCCCGGAGGAGAAGGTGCAGTATGTGATTGTGAACGAGGCGGGCGCGTCCGTCTACTCGGCGAGCAAGCTGGCGACCGAGGAATTTCCGAAGTTCGACGTGGGGCAGAGGAGCGCGGCGTCCATCGCGCGGCGTCTCCAGGATCCGCTGGCAGAGCTGGTGAAGATCGACCCGAAGTCCATCGGGGTAGGGCAGTACCAGCATGACATGAACCAGAAGAAGCTGGGAGAATCCTTAAACGGCGTGGTGGAGGACTGCGTGAATAAAGTCGGCGTAGACTTAAATACCGCGTCAGCGCCGCTTCTTTCCTATATCTCCGGCATCAGCGGTACGGTGGCGAAAAATATCGTGGCGTACCGGGAAGAGAACGGGAGATTCTCCGACCGCAGGGAGCTCCTCAAAGTGCCGAAGCTGGGGCCGAAGGCCTTCGAGCAGTGCGCGGGCTTCATGCGCATCACAGGGGGCAAAAATCCTCTGGACGGGACCGGCGTGCACCCGGAATCCTACGGGGCGGCGGAAAAGCTGCTTAAAAAACAGGGATATACGCCGGAAGACGTGGCGGAACACAATCTGGCAGGGCTGTCCCTGACGATTAAAGATTATAAGGGCCTTGCAGAAGAGCTGGGAGTCGGAGAGATCACGCTCCGGGATATTGTAAAAGAGCTGGAGAAGCCGGCGAGAGACCCACGTGACGAGATGCCGAAGCCGATCCTGCGCACGGATGTGCTGGAGATGAAGGATCTGAAAGAAGGCATGATCCTTAAAGGGACAGTCAGAAATGTGATCGACTTCGGTGTGTTTGTAGATATCGGTGTGCATCAGGACGGTCTGGTGCATATTTCCCAGATTACGGATCGGTATATCAAGCATCCCCTGGAAGCAGTGAGCGTGGGCGATATCGTCGATGTAAAAGTGATGAGCGTGGATCTGAA
>DXCD01000085.1 GCA_019116185.1 Candidatus Mediterraneibacter stercorigallinarum | reverse complement strand
CCGCACGGCGCTTGCATCCGCGCAGGCAGTCTTTGCAGACGAAACATTGTCCGAAGCAGATCAGCAGACAGTTGATGACGCGGTGGCAGCTCTGAGTGAGGCAAAAAGCCTTCTGGTTGAGAAGACACCGGTAACACCCGATCCGGAACCGGAAGATCCGGATAAGCCGGGAAGCGGCAGCGACGGAATGCAGAACAGCACTAATGATAATGCACGGAATGATGCAGCCCAGGCGGTACAGACCGGAGACAGCGCAAATCTCATTTTCTGGGCAGTGGTTCTGGGAGCGGCCTGCGCGGCAGGAGCGAGCGTTCTGATCGTAAGAAAAAAGAAAAGTATATAAGAAGATTTTCATACGGAATTATATTAAAAAAATAATTCCGTATGAAAAAATGACAGGGATTAAAAAATAATCAATTCCCAAAGATTGGTAAAATCACTATAATAATTGCGGCAGAATCTATTTTGGGCATAAATAGAAGCGTTATAAGTGTATCAAGGAGGGAAACAAATGTTAAAGAAACTGGGGAAATGTATGCTGGCTGCCCTGCTTTCTGTGTGCACGGTCCTCACGGCGGCACCGGCAATGCAGGCAGTCCGGGCTGCCGATGAAGCGGTCATTATTGATGACACAGAGTTTGAATACTCTGGAAATGGTGACGCGAACGCCGGAGGATGGGAATCCTACGGATCCGGCGATCCGGCAGTCACCGAGCACTGGAGCAACACAGCAGGGGCGACAGCGCAGGTTACGTTCAACGGGACAAAACTGGAACTGTACGGAAAGAAGGATCCGTCCCATGCGATGTTTGCCGTGTCTGTTGACGGCGGGGAAACAGTGGAATGTGATGCCTATGCGGCAGTCAAGGATCCGGAAGCGCTGCTGTATGAGAGCGGAGACCTGGAAGCAGGGACGCATACCGCGCTGATCACGGTGCTTGGAAAGAGAAACGAAGCATCAACAGGAAGCGGCAGCGTATATGGAGTACAGTTCGTCTATGCAAAGGTATATGGCGGAGAAGCGCCGGAAGAGCCGGAATTTCCGGGATATACGGACATAGATGACAGTGTTGAGACAACGACGGGAGAGGCGTTCAAGATTCAGTATGAGCCATCAGGAAGGTGGCATGCAGAATCCGGATATCCGAATCTCTTCTTTGACGGAACAGATCATTACAGCGATAAAGAAGCGGATGTTGATTACTATACGATGACATTTACCGGCACAGGCGTTGAGATCTGGGCAAGCAAGAATACGGCACATGCAAATTTTGACGTATTTATCGATGATGTAAATGTCGGGTCAGGAGAAGCAAAACTGGCGTCCGGCAGCGCGGTACATCAGCAGAAGTTATTTGAGATCACAGACCTGGAAAATACAGAGCATACATTGAAGGTCGTGAAACAGTCAGGCGACACTGCGGCGCTTCAGGTGGACAAGATCCGTGTATACCAAGAGGAGCTTGCTCCGGAGGCAGTCGCTCTGGATAAGACAGAGGTCATTCTGATCCCGGGAGGATCATCACAGCTTACAGTGACATCAGTTCCGTGGATCGCGTCCGATGAAGTAGTCTGGGAGAGCAGTGATCCGGATGTAGTATCCGTGGAAGACGGGCTGCTCACGGCAGCAGAGGACGTGACAGAAAGAACAACCGTGACAGTTACAGCTGCATCTGTACTTGACGGGGACGTGAAGGCTTCGGCAGAAGTGACGGTGGACCCGGCGCTGGCTGTTATGAACGCATATGTGGGAGACGAGAAGCTCCTGGACACAGCGGAAGATTATGATGAGCTGAAAGGCGGAAGCGGCAGCACATACAGCGGGACTGCATGGAAGGGCGATCAGCTCAATTCCAAGATCGTGGTCACAACGAATGAAGAGGTCCACGGCGCGGTGGCGGAAGCTTCAGATTTCAAGACAGAAGATGGAAAGATCCTTTCCAAAGACAACATTGATATCAAATGGCTCAAAGAAGTGACCGCAAACGAAGGACGTAATGCGGCTGGAAGCAAAAAGCAGTATCCGGATATCATTTACAAAGGCGGAGAGAAAGATATCGAAGCCAATGATGTGCAGTTCGCATGGGTGAGTATTGCAGTTCCGGAAGATACAGCGGCAGGAACATATACCGGAACTATCACTGTGACAGCGGATGAGCTGGAACAGCCTTTTGAACTGACTTATACAATCGAAGTCCTTGACCTGGTACAGCCGTCTGCACAGGATGTGGGATATGAGATCCAGATCTGGCAGCATCCGTTCTCAGTGGCAAACTATTATCTCGGACTGGGAGATGAGATCAGGCCGGGCGGCGGAATCTGCCAGGACAGCGTGGATGAGTTCTACTTTACGGACGAGCACTTTGCCCTGATGGAAGATTCCATGCAGGAGTATAAAGAGCTCGGCGGACGCGACGTGGTTGCCAATATTGTGGATGAGGCTTGGAATCACCAGTCCTTCTACAATGATAATTCCATGGTGCAGTGGACAAAGAATGCGGACGGAACTTGGGAATTTGACTATGACTGGTATGATAAGTGGATCAACTTCCAGATCGATATGGGAATCCTTGATCCGGAAAACGGAGAAGGACAGATCAAGTGTTACAGCATTGTTCCGTGGAACAACCAGATCGCTTACTATGACGAGGCATCCGGAACAACAGTGAAGAAGTCCTTTACTCCGGGATCAGATGAGTTCGCAGAAGTATGGACAGCGTTTCTGACCGACTTCATGAAACATTCTGAGGAAAAAGGATGGTTTGACATTACTTATATCTCCATGGACGAGCGCGGGCTTGACCTGCTTAAACCGGCAGTTGACGTGATTGAGTCTGTGACGAATGCAGAGGGAGAAAGCTTCAAGATCTCTTCTGCAATGAACGCGGAATCTCTGCATGAAAGAGAGTTCCTGAAGAGAGTCGACGACATTTCTATTAATCTGGACAATGCGGGAGATGTTGAACTGATGAGGGAAGTGTCAGAGGAAAGAAGAGAGCTTGGCTTAAATACAACATATTATACATGTACAGGAAACTATCCGGGCAACTTTATGATCAGTGACCCGGGTGACAATTACTGGACTGTATGGTATGCCCTGACACTGGGAACAGACGGCTATATGCGCTGGGCTTGGGACAATTATCTGTATGACATGTTCGGCGACGCTACATACCGCTACTGGGAGCCGGGTGACGGATGGTATATCTATCCTGTAGAAAGAGGCGAGGAGGATACTGCAGAGCAGACATTCTACAGCACGCCGCGATATGAGATGTTCAAGCAGGGCGTCCGTGACGTATGCAAGGCAAAATATCTCCTTGCGTCGGATGAACTTACAGACGAGCAGAAAGCAGAGTACAGCGCGGTTGTAGAGAATCTTCAGAAACCTTCTAAGACCACGTATGCCGGAGCGGCAGTGCCGGCAAATGAAACTCAGAGGATGCTGGCCCACAGCGAGACAGAACGCGCGCTGACAGCGACAAATACCCTGGCGCGTCAGGCAGCAGGGACAGATACTCCGGAGACACCGGAAGTCAGCAAAAAGACACTGGAGTACTTCCTGAACAGTGCGAAAGAACATGTCGCAAACGGTGATGTGGAGAACTGCGTGGAGTCAGTTAAGAAACTCTTTGAAGAGGCGATTGCCGAGGGCGAGGCTGTGATGGCAGATGCGGATGCTACAAGAGACGAAGTCATGAATGCGTCTATGAAGCTGATCAAGGCGATCCATGCTCTGAATATGCAGGCAGCGGATAAGACAGACCTTGAGATGGCAGTGGAGCTTGGTGATATGCTCGATCTGAGCAAGTATGTGGAAGCAGGACAGAAAGAATTCACAGACGCCCTGTCAGCGGCAAAGGAAGTGCTGGCAGACGGCGACGCAATGCAGGGAGATGTGCATGCAGCATGGGATGCACTTGTGACAGCCATGGAGAACCTGCGGCTGAAAGCCAACAAGGATGCACTGGAGGATCTTCTGGACGAGGTGGCAGGACTTGACCTGAGCAAGTACACAGAAGAATCTGCGGCGGCATTCCGTGCAGCTCTTGCGTCAGCACAGGCAGTATTTGCAGACGAGACATTATCCGAAGAGTATCAGCAGAAAGTTGACGATGCTGTAACTGCCCTGAAAGCAGCAAGAGACGGTCTGGCTGCGAAAGCGGACGGCTCCGGGGACGGAAATGAAACCGGAAACGGAAGCTCTGCGAACAAGGCCGCAAAGACCGGCGACAGCTCAAATATGATCCCTGTAATGGTCATCCTGGCAGCGGCTTTCGCAGTTGGATTGACTGCAAAAAAGCGCTTGACAAATACAAATCGATAGGCTAAGATTGCCTCATACGATACAGGCTGTGAAGGGAAGAAGTAGCAGACGACCGTGAAAACAGAAAGCTGCCGGGTGATGAGAGGCGCATGATGCGGTGTCGGTGAATACATCCCGGAGCTTCGCACCGAAAATCGCCGGGAAAGATGACAGGCATGAGTAGGCTGCGGCGGAGTGGCGCACGTTACCGTGCCGAATGAGACCGATGGCAGGATATCTGGCATCCGGTGAATT
>DXCD01000084.1 GCA_019116185.1 Candidatus Mediterraneibacter stercorigallinarum | reverse complement strand
AGCGCAGGTATTTCGCGAATGATTTCTTCATTATCAATTGTGTATCGGACAATTAAAGAGGCATCCTTTTTCATTCTGTAATAAATGCCGCCATGAAAAAATAAATACATCCAATATTTATATCCGCTTATGGCAAACCAAAACCCCTCGATAGATATGATCAATAGAAGCATATCCTGGACAGAGAAGAACAATGATAGTCTTCGCGCTTCATCTAAGAGAAGGATAAGGGAATAGATTCCCAGAAATATACGTATAACAGAAAGGATTTTTCTTGATCTGCAATAAAAATTCATCATATCTTTTATTGTTTTTCTTGTAAATGTATCTTCTAATACTATTATAGATGCTCCTTCTACGTTAGGTTCTTATAAATGATTTTTTTAGGGATGCATAGCTTCGTGTTCCCTTTTGATCTCAGCGAAGCAGTCCGACGCCGCCCACTCGCTGTTGGTCGGGGTGAGGATCGCCTTATAGGGGAATGGGCCCGCCCCGGATTTCCTTAAAGCTGCGAGCGCCTGGTTGAGCCGGCTGTCGTCAAGGAAGCAGAAGACAAACATGGTATCCGGAAGCTCCGGGCCGTCATATGTGCCTTCCGCGGGTGTCATATCTTTCATGCCGGCAAGGACGCCGAGGGGCTGGTTATAGTCTTCGCGGGGAATCCGTTTCAGGCGGATCCGCAGTGGGAACAGCGCCATTTCAAGCTTTAAGAGCGCGTCCTTTTCCGGGGGATTAAAGAGTAAGATCGTTTCTTTCATATAATAAGTTCTCCTGGTTCGTATTTGTATGCCGCAGGGGCGCCCTGGGAGAGAGATACTGGCTCCCGGGCATGCCGCGCGGCGGATACTATACCTATTGTAGTGCAGAAAAGCAGAAAAGGGAAGGGCGTATTTCGCGCGAAAGACAGACACAGGATGAGAAAAAAATCATAAGATGAAAGTGAAAGATACTGTCGTGGGTGGAGTGAAAAATATGAGGCTCTGTGAATTAAGGGACAAGGAAGTGATCAATATCTGCAGCGGCAGACGTCTGGGGTGTATTGTGGATGTGGAGATCAATGTCTGTAACGGAGAGGTGGAGGCAGTGGTTATCCCGGGACCGGGAAAAATCTGCGGATTCCTGGGCACGGACTGTGAGTATGTGATTCCTTTTGCCTGCATCCGCAAGATCGGACCGGATATTGTGATCGTTGAGATCCAGGAAGAAAAGTTTTTGCAAAAGTTTTAACGATTGTGTATAATGAACCCAGACAGCAGAATAAGACTGATGCGAAAGCAGAGAAAGGCGGAAAAAATATGAGATGTCCATATTGTGGCAACCCGGATACCAGAGTCATAGATTCCAGGCCGGCGGAGGACAAGAGTTCGATCCGCAGGCGGCGTTCCTGCGATGAATGCGGGAGAAGATTTACCACCTATGAGAAAGTAGAGACCATCCCACTGATCGTGATCAAGAAGGATAATAACCGAGAGCAGTATGAACGGTCCAAGATCGAGCACGGTGTATTGAGCGCGTGTTACAAACGCCCTGTCCCGGCGGAGGCGATCCAGAAGACCATAGACGCTATTGAGCTGGAGATCTTTAACCGTGAAGAGAAAGAAATCCCCAGCAGCGCGATCGGAGAGATCGTCATGGAGAAACTAAAGGATCTCGATCCGGTGGCATATGTCAGATTTGCATCGGTTTACAGAGAATTTAAAGATGCAAATACATTTATGGACGAGCTTAAGAAATTTCTGCAGTAGAGGGAATCCGGCGCCATATGATCTGCGCCGGATGCAGCGGCAGAAAAGAAACGAAATCAGCGATACTTGATACGAGGACAGTTGATTTCGTTTTTTATATTCAGGAGGGAAAATGCGTACCTACAAATTGACGATCGCTTATGACGGCACACGTTATCAGGGATGGCAGCGGCAGATGAATACAGACCGGACGATCCAGGGGATCCTTGAAAAAGTGATATGTGAACAGACGGGATATAAGGTTGAGATAAACGGCTCCGGGAGGACGGATGCAGGGGTCCATGCGAAAGGGCAGACCGCCAGCATTGTCCTGGCGGGACAGCCGGAAGACGGATTCTTTACGGAGAAGATCAACCGGTTCCTCCCGGAAGATATCCGCATTCTGGATGCACAGCTTGTGAAGAATGGGTTTCACGCCCGCAAAAGCGCCGTGGGCAAAGCGTATGAATATTATATCGATACCGGGGAGAAGCCGGATGTATTTACAAGGCGGTACTGTTATCATTTCCCTCATGAGCTGGATCTTGAGCGGATGCGCGAGGCAGCGGGGTATCTGCTTGGCACTCACGAGTTTCAGGCCTATACGGATAAAAAGGATGAGACCTCCACAAAGCGTACGATTTATGATATAATGATCAGCGGACAAGACGGCAGGGTGGCGATTGAATATAAGGGAACCGGATTTCTGTATCATATGGTCCGTATTCTCACGGGCACTCTGCTTGAAGCGGGGACACATCAGCGCACGGCGGAAAGCGTGCGTGACGCGCTCCGGACAAAAGACAGGGGACAGGCAGGATTCCTCGCGCCGGCGAGAGGGCTGTTCCTGAAAGAAGTGTGGTATAAATAAAAACAGAGCATAATTAGAAAAGGACAGATACGAGAGAAGATCTGTCCTTCGTTCAGCCCGGAAATGAGAACCAAAGGCAGGCTTTTTGCAGTGCGCGCGGTCAGAGAGAAACCGGGCATAAGGAGGAAATAAATGAAACTGATATCGTGGAATGTGAATGGGATACGGGCATGCGTGCAGAAGGGATTCCTTGATTTCTTTCAAGAGGCGGACGCTGATATTTTCTGTATCCAGGAGACAAAGATGCAGGAAGGGCAGCTTGTATTAGAACTTCCGGGCTATCATCAGTACTGGAACTACGCTGTGCGGAAGGGGTATTCGGGCACAGCGGTGTTTACCAAGAAGGAGCCCCTTTCCGTGGCTTACGGGATCGGGATTGAAGAACACGACCAGGAGGGGCGTGTCATTACCTGTGAATTTGACGACTTTTATTTTGTCACGGTGTATACGCCCAACTCTCAGAACGAGCTGGCAAGGCTGGATTACCGGATGAAGTGGGAGGACGATTTCAGGGCTTACCTGAAGAAGCTGGAAGAGACGAAGCCGGTCATTGTGACAGGGGATATGAATGTCGCCCATAAAGAGATCGACCTGAAGAACCCGAAGACAAACCGGAAAAATGCAGGGTTCACAGACGAGGAGAGGCAGAAGTTTACAGAGCTTCTGGACGCCGGATTTATTGATACGTTCCGGTATTTCTATCCTGACCGGGAGGGCATCTATTCCTGGTGGTCCTACCGGTTCAGCGCGCGGGCGAAGAACGCGGGATGGCGAATCGACTATTTCTGCGTGTCAGAATGCCTGAAGGACAGGCTTGCGGATGCAAAGATACTGACAGATATCATGGGTTCAGACCACTGCCCGGTGGAACTGGACTTAAAATAAAGATTCAGACAGCGATATAAGGAGGATGATCTGAAATGACAAAGATCGATATTATCTCCGGCTTCCTTGGAGCCGGAAAAACAACACTGATCAAGAAGCTGCTCTCAGAGGCATTTACAGGGGAGCAGGTTGTGCTGATTGAAAATGAATTCGGAGAGATCGGAATCGACGGAGGCTTCTTAAAAGAGTCCGGGATCGAGATCCGGGAGATGAATTCCGGATGCATCTGCTGTTCTCTTGTAGGTGACTTCGGAAAATCATTAAGAGAGGTGGTGGACACTTACCATCCGGACCGTATCCTCATCGAACCGTCCGGAGTGGGCAAGCTCTCAGACGTGATCAAGGCGGTCCAGGATGTGCAGGGAGAGATCGACGCCCGGCTCAACAGCTTTTCCACGGTTGTGGACGTGACAAAATGCAGGATCTACCGGAAGAATTTCGGAGAATTCTTCAGCAACCAGATCGAGTATGCAGGCGCGGTGATCTTAAGCCGTACAGATAAGGCGAAACCGGAGAAAGTGGAGGAGAGCGTGGCTCTTCTGCGCGAACTCAATGACAAAGCGCCGTTTATCACTACACCGATCGCCCAGCTCGCGGGCAGCAAAATACTGGAGACGATGGAATCCGGCAAGTCACTTGAAGAAGAACTGCTCGACGAGATCATCTGCCCGGAGTGCGGACATCACCATGAGCATGGAGAGTGCTGCGGGCATGACCACGATCATGAAGACCACGGCCACAAACATCATCATGGTCATGAAGACCACGATCACGAAGACCACGATCACGAAGACCACGGTCATGAACATCATCACGGACACGAAGACCACGACCATGACGATTGCTGCGGCCACGATCATCATCATCACCACGATCATGAAGGCCATCATCATGCAGATGACGTGTTTACAAGCTGGGGACGTGAGACGATCCACACGTACACAAAAGATCAGATCGCAGATATATTGAAGACACTGGAAGAGGACAGCGCTTACGGCAATGTGCTCCGCGCAAAGGGAATGGTTGCCGGGACGGACGGCGAGTGGATCTATTTTGACATGGTTCCGGAAGAGCATGAAGTGCGCGCCGGAGCGCCGGAATATACAGGACGCATCTGTGTGATCGGCGCGGAGCTGAATGAGGAGAAGCTGGCAGAACTTTTCGGGCTGGCATGAGACAGGAGTGAACGAATATGAATGAACCAAATGTAATGGTCTATCTGATGACCGGTTTCCTGGACAGCGGGAAAACTCAGTTCCTTACATTTACACTAAAGCAGGATTATTTTCAGATCGACGGAAAGACGCTTCTCATCCTCTGCGAAGAGGGGGAGGAAGAGTATGATCCCATGGAAATGCTCAGGTACGGCGTTGTCATCGAGCGGGTGGAAGATCAGGAAGATCTGACCGAAGAGTGGCTGGAAGAAATGAATAAGAAACACGAGCCGGAGCGTGTTGTGGTAGAGTACAACGGCATGTGGAAGGTCAGTGATTTTGAGAATCTGAAGCTTCCGGACGGATGGGAGATCGAGCAGAAGCTCACCACGGTGGACGCCAGCACGTTCCAGATGTATCTGACCAATCTCAAGCCTCTTTTCGTGGAAATGGTCAGGGACGCGGAGCTCGTGCTGTTCAACCGCTGTGAAGATATCAAGCCCCTTGCAGGATACCGCAGAAGTGTAAAAGTGGTGAGCCCGCAGGCGGAAGTGATCTTTGAGGACGAGAACGGCGAGGTGGAAAATATTTTCGAGGACGATGTGCCTTATGACCTGAAAGCGCCGGTCATTGAGATCGCAAAAGAGGATTACGGGATCTGGTATGTGGATATGATGGAGAATCCGGACAGATATAAGGGAAAAGTGGTGGAGTTCACCGCAAAAGCAGTGAAGCCCAGGACATTTCCGTCCAAGGTGTTCCTGCCGGGACGCATGGCAATGACCTGCTGCGCGGATGACACTACATTTCTGGGGTATGTGTGCAAGAGCTCTTATGCCCCGAAGCTCAAACCGGGAGACTGGGTCAAGATCCGGGCAAAGGTCGGATTTGCCAATGTGTCTGTGTACCGGGGCGAGGGACCGGTACTGGAGGCAGAACACATAGAGCTTGCAGAGCCCATAGAAGAACTGGTATACTTCAATTAATTAAATTCTAATATGAAATTCCGCCGGATGAAAAGCTCGGCGCAGCACCAAAGGAGGCATACAGATATGGAGAAAGAATATGATGTGATCGCTTTAGGAGAGCTTCTGATTGATTTTACGATGAACGGTCAGAGCGAACAGGGGAATAATCTCTTCGAGGCATGCCCCGGCGGGGCTCCCTGCAATGTGCTGGCTCTCCTGAATAAAATGGGAAAGAAGACGGCATTTATCGGAAAAGTGGGCAGGGATCAGTTCGGCACGCTTCTTAAGAATACGATAACAGAGGCAGGGATTGACGCGGCTCATCTTGTTGTAGATGAAAATGTGAATACAACGCTTGCCTTTGTCCATACCTTCCCGGACGGGGACAGAGAATTTTCCTTCTACCGTGATCCGGGGGCGGACATGATGCTCAATGAGTCGGAAGTGGATGAAGCGTTCGTCGGCAGGGCAAAGATCTTCCATTTCGGGACCCTTTCCATGACGCATGACGGGGTGCGCGCGGCGACGAAAAAGGCAGTACGGGCAGCAAAAGAAGGCGGATGCCTGATTTCATTTGATCCGAATTTGAGGCCGCCGCTGTGGAGTTCCCTTGACCTGGCAAAAGAGCAGATGGAGTACGGGTTCAGCGTATGCGATATCCTGAAAATCTCTGACAATGAGATCCAGTTCGTGTCCGGGAAAGAAGATTATGACGAGGGGATCGCATACCTTCAGGAAAAGTATCATATCCCGCTCATCCTGCTTACCATGGGCAGGGACGGAAGCCGCGCATACTATAAGGGGATGCGCGTGGAGCGTCCGGGATTCTCAGTAAAGACCATAGAAACCACTGGCGCCGGAGATACCTTTGGCGGCAGTTCGCTCAATTATATTGTGGAGCATGACTTTGACAGCCTCACAGAAGAACAGCTCGGCGAGATGCTCACATTCGCCAATGCAGCGGCAGCGATCGTGACCACACGGAAAGGCGCGATCAAGGCAATGCCCGGCAGGGAAGAAGTGGAAGCGCTTGTGCAGGGGTGATAAATCTGGATTTGCCGGGGAGACGGCCGGTGAATAAAACGTCCGAAAACCGTAGTATATTTTAAGACGTATTCGTAGCGGGCGGGGATGTGGCTCAGGTTCCGACTCCACGATTTGGGAAAGACGTAAAAGGAATGGGATACAGCTAAAAACAATTTCAAAGCGGACGATTCGCATGCGCTCAGGCATCCGCTTTGAAATTAACGCTGTATCCCATTCCTTTAAGTC
>DXCD01000083.1 GCA_019116185.1 Candidatus Mediterraneibacter stercorigallinarum | reverse complement strand
ATATGAAAAAGACAAAAAGGAAGAGTCACGTAAAAACGTGACTCAAAGGGGGAAAAAGTTTATGAAAAAGTGTTCTTCTTCAAGAACAATTATAGTATAGAAAACAGTTGTGTAAAAAGTGTGATGAAGTTTTGAATGGATTATGAACAAATGAATAAAAAAATGTGAAGAGATAATGAGGGATGAAACAGCCGGGCAGAGCAGGATATAGGAGTTATTTTTTTAGATGAAGACGGACGATATGAAGGAGTTTTGGAAACATTGACTATAAACATATTGAAATAGAAGATAATAGATAGAAAAAACTGTTAAATCACACCAGAATTTTCTTGTTTAATAATTATAATTTGTATATAATTGTTAAAACAAGGGGATAAAATATCCAAAATTTAGAAAATATGATCGTAAGGGGAAAATCATGTTTTTATATCAAAAAGGAAGGTGGAAAAGGGTAGTGAAAAAGAAACAAAGAAAATTGCTTGCGGCGATTCTTGCGGCGGCTATGCTGATCCCGCAGTCTGTGATGACTGCCGGGGCGGCGGAGAATCCGGAACCGGTTTATGAAAATGCCGGCCCAGTCACGGTTACGGGCGGTTCGGGTGCAGTGACTGCTGATCAGGATGTCATTAATACAATGAAGTCATCAGAGGATGCGACAGTCAATCTGACCTTTACGATGACTGGAAGCGATGTGCAGTCTTTGTTTTTTATGGGGGACAGCAGTGCGGCTAATAATTATATCATGGTTTATCTGAGCGGACATACACTGGGAGTAGAGTCCAGATACGGCGCAGGCGGGACACAGCAGATATCGGACAGGACTTATACCATCAGCAGTGATGTGGATCTGTCCGAGCCGCATACTCTGACGTTTGTGATGGATGGCAATTCCTCATACAGTTTCTATCTGGATGGAGAACAGGTGAAGACAAGTGCCGTTACATGCGCGTATAATTCAAATCTGACAGATTCGGATTATATCGGGTTCGGAAACGGAGCGCGCAATGGTAATACATACCCGTTTACAGGTACTTTGTCCAAGATTGAAATGTATAATGCAGCGCTTAGTGAAGACCAGATCATGAGTTATCATAACGGCGGTCTGGAGGATGTTGTGTATTCACATGGAAGCGTGTATTATCCGGCAGGGACTGCCTTGGATGAATATAAGACAGAGACAAATGTAAGTGATATTGCATCCCTGACGGAAGGCAGTATTTCCGTGCGCTACCGGGTGGCAGATGCCGGCGCGGGAGTTTCTATGCTGGCGGTATTGTCAGACGGTGATGCGGCAAATCCGTATCTGGGATTATATGTGAATCCATCCGCAAATACAGTCGGTCTTGACGCGGTAGGGTTAAGTAATACAATGCTGAATTCCAAATCCCTTAATCTGGACGGGTATGCAGCGAAAGGTGTAGCTGTAAATGATGCCAATTGGCATACGCTGACTGTTACAAAAGCAGACAATGATCTCCGGTTCTATCTGGACGGAGTTTTTATTGACCACTGGTCAAACGGTATGTCAGAGGGATTTTTCAATCTGGTGGACAACGCGGACACACTGGGTATTGGCAAGGCTGTTCGTTCAGAAGGCAATGCAAATGCAATGAACGGAGCTATCGACAGCGTAAAGATTTACAGCAGTGTATTGACTGACGAGGAAATTGCCCGTGACCATGCGCTTACCCAGTGGACGGCGGAAGAAGAGATAGACATGACAGACGCTTTCAGATCTGAAACAGAGGATCTCTACTATTCAGGGTATGAAGGCTCATCCGCTTACCGCATTCCTTCTCTGCTCACAACAGAGGATGGGACGCAGCTTGCTTTTATAGACAAGAGAAACAGCGGCGCCGGCGATGCGGGAAATATTGATGCAGTTGTGCGGCGCAAAGAAAAAGGCAGTGATACATTCTCAGACCCGATCACTCTGGTCGATCTGCCGAATAACGGCGGATCTGCCGCATTTGCGATTGATATGGTGACTGTACAGGATCAGGATACGGGAAAGATATTTGCCTTTGTGGACATGTTCCCGGAGAGCAGCGGTCTGATGAATACAGAACTTTTACAGACGGGAGTCGGATATAAAGAAGTGGACGGCACTGCCTGCCAGATACTTTATACGAACCCTGAGGAAAGTGAAGAATACGGATATATCGCTGATATTGAAGATGGGATCGGACATGTCCTGAATAATGATGGTGAAGATACAGGTTATTCGGTTGTCGTTTATCCGAAGGCGGCAGAAGTATCGCTGCAGGAGAAGGGGAATCTGTACAAAGACGGCGTGTATAAAGGAAACATTTATATGAAAAGCGGTCCTGATGCAGGAGAGCTCCGAGTCCTGAATACGAGCTATCTGTGGATGGTGACCTCAGACGATGACGGAAAGACATGGTCAGATCCTGTGGATATTACACCGCAGGTGAAAGAAGACTGGTGCCTGTTCTTCGGTACCGGACCGGGTGTTGGAATCCAGCTTCATACAGGGGATTACGACGGACGGCTTGTTGTTCCGATCTATACTGCAAACTCAAATGTCGGCGGTTCCCAGTCATCAGCAGTCATTTACAGTGATGACCATGGCGATACATGGAAACTGGGGGATTCGCCGCAGACGTTGAGAAACTGTGACAGGGAAACAATGACAAGCGGCGACATACTTACCGAGTCTCAGGCAGTTCAGCTGAATAACGGAAACGTGCTGCTGTTCATGCGCAACAATTTCTCGGGAAAGGTGCAGATGGCGACGAGCTTAGACGGCGGCGCTACATGGAAATCCATCGCAGCGACGGAGCTGACGGATGTTTACTGCCAGCTGACAGTGATTCATTACACGAAGCCAAACGGAGAAGAATATGTGCTTCTGTGCAATCCGAGCGGACCGGGACGTACAAATGGAAGGATGCATCTGGGACAGGTGCAGGCTGACGGCACGATCAGCTGGAACTGGCAGAGGGAAGTTGACGATGCAAATGAGGGATTCGCTTATTCCTGCCTGACATTGACGGACGGCACTACGGATAATCCGGAGTTTGCCCTCATGTATGAAGACCAGACATCCAGCATTATACTGAAGTATTTTGAATTTGATGAAAATTATCTGAAGGCGGGGAATGTAACGCCGGCAGAAATGGATGCCCCGCAGCTGGTATCAAAAGATGTTGAAGTTACTGATAATACAGTGAATGTATCGCTGACTTTTGACCAGACGATTATGGCGGCAGGAACCCCGCAGATTACACTGGCAATCGGCAGTGCAACGGAAACAGCGGCATATGTCAGCGGATCCGGAACCGATACCATCACGTTCGAAGGAACGATGCCGGCGGGAATGGGAGTCATGAAGCTGACTGCCATCAGCACGGATAACGGATATCTGGAGAATATTCAGAATAAGGTGCCTGTGCTGAACGGAGAGGTGGAGCTGTATACAAATACAGAACTCGATCTCGCAGGTACAGAAGTTACATATACTTCCCAGCACAGCAACAGTACAGCAGAAGGAGCTGACGGCGCGGCAGTAAACGTGATCGACGGCAATCCGAACACATACTGGCATTCACGTTACGGAGACGCTTCCATCACACTGCCGCAGTCGGTAACTCTGGAACTGACTGAGCAGAAGACGATTTACAAGGTAGATTACCTTGCACGTCAGAATGGTACAAGTGGACGTGTCAGTGAGTATGGTATTGAAGTAAGTACAGACGGTGCTGAATATACGGAAGTTGCTCATGGAACATTGGCGGCTACAGCAGACTGGCAGGAGATTGAATTTGTGCCTGCAGAAGCAAAATATGTGAGATTTATTGCATATTCAAGCACAGCGAACGGAAGCTGTGCAGTGGCTGAACTGAAGCTGCATGAGTACAGCGAAGGCGTGATCGAAGCAGGAGACACGACGGCGCTCGCTGCATTGGACGCAGAGACAGACGGGCTTATAGAGACAAATTATTCTGCCGTTACATGGGAAGTATTTCGGACGGCAAAGACAGCAGCAGAGACAGTGCTGGGGGCGGAAGTAGTGTCCCAGGTGATGATTGACAGGGCGGCAGAAAATCTGAAAAACGCTTATGCAGGCCTGGTCGATATCTCCAGGGCTGTGGCCAGCTTCAAAGCCATCAGGGCGGACGAAGATAAGTATACTCCGGCGTCATGGGCTTTGCTGGAAGCATGGATGACGGAGCATGAGCCGGAGCTGGCAAATGCAAATACGTCAAAGGATGTAACGGATATCGTTGTCGCACTTGCATTTCAGGCAGGACAGCTTGTTGAGAAGGCAGACAAAACTGCTCTTGAAGAGCTGCTGACAGAGTATACTGTAACGAAGCCGCTGACAGAAGATGGTTATCAGGCGGATAGCTGGACTCGGTATCAGAATGCGATCTCGGATGCACGGGCTGTAGCTGCTGACCCGGAAGCGTCAGTCCAGGATGTAACGGATGCAATAACAGAACTGACAGATGCAAGGACAGACCTCAAGGCAGACATGTCTGAGCTGAAGACAGTGTATGATCAATACGCTAAATTAAGTGAAGATGATTATCTGGAGAACACCGACTGGGAAGCTATGCAGACTGCGTTGAGGAAAGCGGATGAAATGCTGAAGGAAGGGACAGCGGCACCGGCAGATGTAAAAGAAATGATTGCTGAATTAAATGCTGCATATAATGCTCTGGACCTCAGACCTGACACAGATGGTCTGCAGAAGCTCTATGATAAGCTGAAAGCAGAACTGCCGGATCTCGGCCTCTATATGAGTGAGGGCGCGGCGAAAATGCAGGAGGCATTTGAAGCAGCAGAAGCTGTCCTGGAGGATCCGCAGACTGAGGACGAGGTACAGGCGCAGATGGAAGCTTTGAGAGAAGCATATAGCGGGCTGGTCCTGAAAGCGACGGAAAAACAGATTCTGGAACTGACAGGTCTGGAAGAATCACTGGGACATAAAGACCTGAGCGGACTTAGCGAAGAACAGCGTCAGCAGGTGCAGGAAGTTCGTGAAGCACTTTGGGAAGCGATCACAGCAGATGAGATCAGCGCTGAATATGCGGATGAACTGTTGGAGAAAGCAGAGGCAGCAATGGCTTTGACCGGAGAGGCTGAGCAGCCGGATGACAAGCCGTCAGGAGATAAACCTGATGCATCAGGTGACAAGACAGACGGAGCCGGTAATAAACCGTCAGATACAGCTGATAAAGCTGTAAAGACTGGCGATGCTACAGAGTTCGGCTGGATATTCCTGATGCTGGCAGCAGGAATTGCAACAGCGGTAATTGTTATACGCAGGCGGCAAAATATGGCTTAGCAGCAGACGTCAGACCCTTTGTTTATAGAGTGGAAGTCATTCGACAGTAAAGTGTCAGAGATACGGTTTTTATGAATCGGCGAAAACAGAATTAATAAAAACTCTTGAAATCATTTTTTAAAAGAGTTATAGTAAATTAAGTTAAAGGAATTAAATCTTCGGGGTCGGGTGCAAGTCCCAACCGGCGGTATAGTCCGCGACCCGCACGATGTGCGGCTGAACCGGTGACTCTCATACGGGAGGATTCCGGTACCGACAGTATAGTCTGGATGAGAGAAGAGAACATACTTATAGGAATTCAGACATTCCGTAAGCAGCTTCGCAGGGAAAATATAAGACCCCGGACGTCATGTCCGGGGTCTTATTTTGAACTGAAATGCCCATGTGTTTCAAATCCTGCAGCGTTGTCTCTCCTTAGAAGAATTCCTTTTTCAAAATGAAAACAGCCCTCCAGCGGGCGGAAAGAAGGAGAGAAAAATATGACAGAGCAGACACAAAACATGGCAGCAGGCAGTAAAACATTGAAGATCGTAAAAATGGGTGTAATGGTAGCTATTTCAGTGGCGCTTGTTTATCTGATCCATTTTCCGATCTTTCCGGCAGTATCATTTCTGGAATACGATCCGGCTGACATACCGATACTGATCGGCACATTTGCCTTTGGTCCTTTGGCAGGACTTGTACTGACTGTGGTGACATCCGTAGTGCAGGGGCTGACCGTGAGCGCGGGCAGCGGCTTGTACGGCATATTGATGCATGTGATCGCTACGGGCGTTCTTGTATCGGTTTCAGGCGGGATATATCACAAAAATAAGACGAGGAAAACAGCTGTGATCGGTCTCGTATGCGGAATGGCGGCCATGGCAGTGGTAATGGTGGGAGCCAATATGGTCATTACGCCGATCTTTATGGGCGTGCCGGCCAGTGCGGTATGGGATCTTATGCCTTTTATCGCAGGGTTTAACATTATTAAAGCGGGGATCAACGGAGCAGTCACATTCATTTTATATAAAAGGATAGCAAACTTCCTCCGCAGATAAATGATGATGTGTAAATAAAAAAGTTGACAACCGAAGAATCCTGTATTATAATGCCCTCCGTAACACTTTTGTAATATCTGTAATATTATTTAAAATGTGAGCATATATTTTAAAAGATATTTGTAAAGATATTGCAACAGGTTAGAGGAGGAGTATATGAAACATAATCACAACAGGCGTGTCCTGCTGTCTCTGTATGCAGCAGCGGCCAGCGCCATGTTGCTGACAGGATTTACAAGCCTGGCGGCAGAAAACGACAGAAATGCAGAAAGTAACACATACATTCAGGAAGAGCTTTTTCAGTGGGATTTTGCCGAAACTGCCGGCGGAATCAGAGGAGAAGCGGTGCAGGATACAAAAGAAGCAGTAAATGCGGCACATACGGCATACCTGATCAAAGTTGAAGAAGAGCGCAAAGCAGCAGAAGAGGCACAGCGTCTTGCGGAGGAGCAGGCGGCTGCAGAGGCAAGAGCGGCTGAAGAAGCTGCCGCTGCACAGGCGGCAGCAGAGGCTCAGGCTGCAAGTGTGGCGGCTTCCGAGCAGGAGCTCCTTGCCGCGCTGATATACTGTGAAGCAGGCAATCAGCCATATGAGGGACAGGTTGCCGTTGGCGCGGTAGTCATGAACCGTGTAAAGAGCGGTGTATATCCGAATACGATAACAGATGTTATCTATCAGTCCGGACAGTTTGGACCTGCTATGACCGGGTGGCTGGATTCCGTACTTGCCAGCGGAAGTTATTCAGATACGGCAAGGCAGGCGGCAGCGGATGCCATCGCAGGAAGCAATCCGGTAGGTGATTGCCTGTATTTCGGTAATGGAAATTGGGGAATACAGATCGGAGATCACTATTTTCATTGATAAGAAATTTAATATTGGGATTTCCATGATAGGGAGTGCGGCGCTGATTGGCGCGGCACTCCTTTTTAACCCCGGGGATCTGTTGGCATTTCTTTAGTAAGGTGATATGATAAAAAATAATGAGACTTGCAGAGGATTGGAGGAAGTATCGGCATGAAATTTCTGTTTGCATCCGATTCATTTAAAGGGACTCTTACATCGCGAAGGACAGCGGAATTGCTTGCCCAGGCTGCATATGAAGTTTTCCCGGCTTGCAAATGTGCCTGTGTGGAGATGGCTGATGGAGGGGAAGGGACGACAGAAGCTGTTATCGCGGCGGCGGGAGGAAGCTTGATCGAGGTAAAAGTACATGGTCCGCTCTGGGAGCCGCGGACAAGCTGTTATGGAAAATTGGATCACAGGAGGGCGGTCATGGAGATGGCGGCAGCATCAGGTCTCCCGCTGGTGCCTTCCGATATGAGAGATCCGCGCAAAACTACTACATTTGGAACGGGAGAGATGATACGCGATGCTTTGGACAGGGGATTCCGTGATATTTCTATTGCTATTGGCGGTTCGGCTACAAATGACGGCGGGATAGGCTGCATGAAAGCACTTGGGATCCGTTTTCTGGATGCTGAAGGGAAGGAAGTGGATGGATGCGGAGAGGATCTGATACATATCCGCGATATTGATGAATCGGGGCTTGACCCTCGTGTTTCAGAATGCAGATTTACAGTTATGTGTGATGTGTCTAATCCTCTGTGCGGGGAGAATGGCGCAGCATATACCTTTGGCGGGCAAAAAGGCGGTACGCCGGAAATGCTGGACGAATTAGAAGAAGGCATGAAAAATTACCGGGATATTATAAAGAGAAAATACGGAATCGATATGGACACGATACCGGGAGCAGGAGCGGCAGGAGGTCTTGGCGCGGCGCTTACGGTATTTCTGAAAGCGCAATTGAGATCCGGGGTAGAAACAGTTTTGGATCTGGTCCAGTTTGATAAAAAACTGGAGGGGGTGTCCCTGGTCGTTACCGGCGAGGGCGCTGCAGACTGGCAATCCGCTTTCGGAAAGGTAATCCAGGGCGTAGGTATAAGGTGCAGAGAAAAGGGGATACCTGCTGTAGCGCTGGTCGGAAGCATGGGCAGGGGAGCAGAGGATATCTATGATTATGGAATAGAGTCTGTATTGACTGCGGTAAACGCCGCAATGTCACTGCCGGAAGCAATGGACCGGGCGGAAGAGTTATACCTTAATGCTGCAAGACGGCTGTTCCGTCTGCTGAGAGCAGGGCAGAGATTATAGGAAAGCAGGAGGATAAAGGAAATGGATATCAGGATAAAGCCATATGAAATAAAACATCTGAAAGGTGCTGTTATGATCTGGAATCAGGTCGTTGAGGATGGCGTGGCGTTTCCGCAGACAGAAACTTTGTCTGCGGAAAGCGGAAATAGATTTTTTGAAGAGCAGTCTTTTACGGGGATTGCATACGATGAGAATTCAGGAGAGATTGTCGGACTGTACATCCTTCATCCCAATAATATAGGGCGCTGCAGACATATCTGTAACGCCAGTTATGCTGTGCGGCCGGATATGAGAGGCCGGCATATAGGAGAGCTGCTGGTCAGACACTGCATGGAGAAAGGAAAAGAGCTTGGATTTCGCATTCTTCAGTTTAATGCTGTGGTCAGCAGCAATACATATGCGTTGAAACTTTATAAAAAACTGGGTTTTGTACAGCTTGGAATCATACCGGGCGGTTTTCTGATGAAAGACGGAAGATATGAGGATATCATCCCACACTACCGCGTGTTGTAGGAAGCTCGGCCGGTATGTTAGTTTAGGATAATATTATAGCGCACAAGACAGAGAAAGCCGCCCTGCATGTAAAGCGGGCGGCTTTCAATTTATAGAACTGCTCTGTTTTTATGCGTGGAACGGTGGTTATGCCATCATACGTTTTCTGATCAGGTAAGCGCTGACCGCGCCGGCTGCAATGAGGCTGAGGATCAGAAGCTCTGCATGAAGGCTGTCACCGGTAACCGGTATGCCGGCTTTTTCTGCATAGAGTTCAGAATTTCTGATAATGTTCACGTCTTTTGCGATCGATCCGAACAGGGAGTTCAGATATGCAATGAGAGCTTCCTCGTCTCCTGCATCGATCAGGTCATTGATCTTATCCATGATCGCATCCATGTCTATTGGACCTTCCCCTGTCGCCAGGATCGCGCCGATCACAGATGCTGCTGCGTCCGGGTCGTCCCCGATCACAGCCATGAGGTCACGTACGTTAACGCCTTCCGGAGATACGATCGTGCTTCCGTCAATGGTGATCGTTCCGTCGCGTCCGATCACGAGCATGGATGCGAAGGAACCGGTGGAACGTACGTTAGAGTTATCGATCACAATGCCGGACAGGCAGTCCGCCTCCAGGTCACGGAGGCTGTTCAGATCGCGGGAGTACAGTCCGATGCCCGCCTGTAAGATCTCATCCTCGAGAGAAATCTTTCCGTCGGCAGATGCGGTAACATTGGAATCAATAATGCTGATCCTGCCGCCATTGGAATAGATACCATAGTGGGTTAAATCTTCCTCGCCCATGGCTGTGCTCTTTGCGGTGACATTCGCGCCGTTGAGGATGTTGATGTCGCCACCGGCATAGATCGCGCTGTTCGCATAGCTTGAATCGGAATAGACGTCAACATTTACAGTTGCCCCATCGATCGTGATATCGCCGTCAGGATTATAAATTCCTTCATAATAATAGTTGTCTTCGTCCGGCTGATATCCGCCCAGTTTATTAGAGATGGAAAGTGTTCCGTCACCTTTGATAGTCAGATCGCCATTGTAGATCGCAATTCCTTCTGCATTTGCCCCTACGATGATCGCATTATTTCCCTCAAGGATGATTACCAGGTCACCGGTAATGGCAATACCGGGCCAGCCTTCGATCTCGATCTGTGCATCTTTGAGTACTAATGTCTCTCCATTATACTGATAAGATCCCTTGCCCTCGCCGAGAGAAACGAAAGATTCAGACTCTGTCAGATTCTCACTGCCGGCGATCCATACTTCTGTCGGCTCTTCTTCGGGTACGTTGACATCCCCGCCTGTTGGATCATCATCAGCAGGGAGATTTTCGTCTTCGTCATTCGGGATCGTGTCGTCGCCCGGTACAGTGTCGCCGCCCGGTACGGTGCCGTCATCCGGAACAGAGCCATCGTCCGGTACGGTGCCGTCATCCGGTACAGTGCCGTCATCCGGTACAGTGCCGTCGTCCGGAATCGTGTTATCCGGCAGAGTTTCATCAGGTGTAGTGGGAGCCGCCGGCACGATTCCTGGTTCCTCTGTGTTCGTCGGCGCGCCTGTCAAGACGGGCTCGGTCTCCGGACCCGGGACCGGGGAATCCGTATCGGCGGCGTCTGAGAGTGTGGCCGGATCATTCGGCGCAGGATCGTCTGCTGCAAAAGTGGTCATGCCGAACATCATAGACACTGTCATTGTTGCTGCAAGAAGAACAGCAAGCTTTTTCCTACTTTTTCCCATGTTCATACCTCCATTCTTGTTTGAGTATTTTTAAAACTGATTTAATTATAATCTCAAATAAATAGACTGACAAGAGGATATGGAATGAAAAATTCACAAAAAATTCACAATTATTTTGTGGAAAAAATAGAAATTAAAATTTAACACAAATTTAAATTTGACAATTGCATATTTATACACTGTGAAAGCCTTTCCCTATGATCTCGCTGGTGTTGGAGATCAATATAAACGCTTCTTTGTCATTTTCACGGATATAATTTCTCAGTCTGACTGCCTGCACCCGATTCAGCGCTGTGAGAATGATATACTTGTCCTTGCCGGAATAAGCGCCCTTTGCGTGACAAACACTGGCGCTGCGCCCCAGAGTGTGGACGATAAAATCGCAGATTGGTTCCGGGCGGTCGCACACTACGTTAAAATATTTGGACAGGTTAAAGCTCTCAATGAAAGTATCGATCATGAAAGAGCGGATCGCAAGCCCCAGAAGAGAGTAAAGTCCTGTCTCTATATCAAATACAAAGAATCCGGCTCCTGTGATCAGCGCGTCTGATATGAGTAAAGCACGTCCGATATCAAAGCTTGAATATTTCTTGAGGATCATGGCAACGATGTCGGTACCACCGCTGGAAGCTCCGATATTAAAGAGGATGGCAGAACCCAGAGCCGGAAGTACAATTGCAAAACACAGTTCCAGCATAGGCTGGTCGGTAAAAGGATGGTCCATGGGGAAAAAGCGTTCCATCGCAGAGAGGGCGACTGAGAGAAGGATACTGCAGTATGCTGTTTTAGCGGCAAAGCCTTTCCCGAGGATGATCAGACCGATCAACAGGAGGATCATGCTCATAATCAGGTTGAAGTCACCGGCAGAAATAATACCGGTCTTTGCAACAAGTACAGCGAGACCTGTGATGCCGCCGAAAGTAAAGTTGTTTGTAAATTTGAAAAAATAAGTCCCGGCGGCGATGAGGAGTGTGCTGAAAGTCAGCATGAAAAAATACTGAAATCTGCTTTTCATATAAGCCTCCTGTTCTTCTGCCCGCATGTGGCAGAGAAGACATTTTCTGTTCGTAAAACGGGGGGATTCCGCCCCTCAAAAAACAAACAAAAATGTAAAAAATATCATCTATCTGAATTGTAATCTCTGGAATATGAAAAGTCAACGCATTAAGCTGACAGATGGAGGAGAGACTATATCACACAAGAATTTCACAGATCAGGAGGATACGGAGCATGGAAAGGCGGCTGTTGATCAGAGATGTATATGCAAGAGAAATCCTGGATTCCAGAGGAAATCCGACCATCGAGGCAGAAGTGCTGGCAGGAGACGATGTGGTCGGAAGAGCATCAGTCCCGTCAGGAGCTTCTGTCGGACGGTATGAGGCGGCAGAGCTGAGGGATGAGGATGAGCGTTACAATGGAAGAGGAGTAGAGCAGGCGGTGGACAATATAAACAGCAGGCTTGCCGATCAGGTTATCGGAATGAATGTATTCTGTCAGGAGGAGATCGACCGGGCTCTGATCCGGGCGGATGGGTCGCGGGATAAGAGAAACATGGGAGCGAACGCCCTGCTTGCTGTTTCCATGGCAGCGGCGCGGGCGGCATGCACAGCTCTGAAGCTGCCTCTGTACCGCTATCTGGGCGGAGTGCGCGCGGTGAAGATGCCGGTACCTATGATGAACATATTAAACGGAGGAGCACATGCAGACAATGCGCTGGATATCCAGGAGTTTATGATCGTTCCAGCAGGAGAAAAATCCTTTCGTGAGCAGCTCCGGATGTGTGCGGAGGTCTATCATTCCCTGAAAAGCATTTTGAGAGAACGGGGATATTCTACTTCCGTGGGAGATGAGGGAGGTTTCGCTCCGGATCTGAAAAATGCCCATGAGGCGCTGAGGATGATCCGGGACGCGGCAGAGCGGGCGGGATACCAAATGGGAAGAGAGATCCAGCTCGCTCTGGATGTCGCGGCGTCAGAAATATATGACCCGGAATGTCACGCATATGTTTTCCGCGGAGAAGACCAGAGCCCGCCAAGGACAACGGAAGAGATGATACGATATTATGAAAATCTGATCTCGGAATTTCCTATCTGCTCTATAGAAGATCCGCTGGATCAGGAAGACTGGAAAGGGTGGCAGCTTTTGACGGAGCGGATCGGAAACAGGGTGCAGATTGTTGGAGATGATCTTTTTGTCACAAATGCAGAGCGGCTGAAAAAAGGGATCCGTCTTGGAGCTGCGAACGCGGTCCTGATCAAGGTGAATCAGATCGGCACCCTCACTGAAGCCTTCAAGTCGATAAAGACCGCTCAGGATGCAGGTTACAGGACCATCATTTCCCACCGTTCCGGGGAGACTGAGGATACCTTTATTGCGGATATTGCAGTAGCATTCAATGCAGGTCTGATTAAGACCGGCGCGCCCTGCCGTTCTGAGCGGGTGGCAAAGTATAATCGTCTCCTGCGGATCGAAGAGCAGCTGGGAGAGCCGGAGACAGAAATGCATTGACAGATACAGAGACATCTCGTATTATTGTATTAAATTTATAGTACAATATGCGGGATGTTTCTATTTCCGCGGAAACGGAGGAAAAGGCTGTGTATGAGAAATTATCGAAACGCGCTCTGTACTGCATGTATGTGGCAGGCATAATCACGGGCGCGGTGGTTCTGGTGATCATAGGGGCAGTGGACTATTTCTGGATTTTTCCGGAGGACCTTACGGCGGGGAAGTGGATTTCTCTGATCCTTGCCGCACTGATTATTCTTGATGTGGCGATCAGTCCATATTTCCGGTACAACCGCTATCGATACAGTATCAATGATGAATGCATTGACATCATCGAAGGTTATCTGTTTGTCAAACGCAACATCGTTCCTATCGAGCGCCTGCATAAGCTGCAGACAAAGAAGGGACCTGTTGATCAGGTGTTCGGCGTGGCAAAGGTTGTCGTAACCACGGGCGGCGGCGACGTGACTCTGGAATTTCTTGAGGAGGAACGGGCTGAGCAGATCGCAGAGACCCTGCGCAGGCGGATCAACGAAATCGCGGCAGGGCAGAGGGCAGGTGAAGGCGTATGAAAGAGATGCAGACAGACCGGCTGTCGAATAAGCGATTCCGCAATCACATATCCATCATCGTGGAGCAGACTGGAGGGCTGCTGATCGCTCTTTTGATCGTCCTTATCCCTTCCATGCTGGAGAACATTGATGAGCTCATGGAAACGGGGCTGGAATTCATGGACGGGAAATGGCTGCTGGTCAACATGGGGTTGATCCTGTTTTTCCTCATTGTCATCGCACTCCAGATAGCTATCTGGTCAAAAACCTACATATCTGTTCAGGACAATGCGGTTGTGATCGAGAGGAACACCCTGAATAAAAAGAAGAATACCATCGGCATCCGGAATATCTCTAATATTAATACCGAGCAGAATCTCTTTGAAATGCTCATGGGAACGTGTAAAGTCAAACTGGATACAAACAGCAGGTCAACGGCGGACAGCACGGATGTGAAGATTGTACTGAAGAAGGCGGATGCCCTGGCGTTTAAACAGGAGGTGACGAGGCGGAGACGGGATCCGGACGGGGGGTCTCTGCTCAGGCGGCAGGCACGCCGGGGGATGACCTGCGGGAAGCGGGGCTGGTGTCAGTCGGGGATGCCGCTGAGACAGAGGATTATGATGTGCGGTCAGATTTTGCAGATATCTTACAGCATGGATTTTTCTCGGTCAATATTCTGTCTGTGGCGGTGATCATTCTCGGTATCGCCGGGGCGGCAGGCACTGTGTTCCGGGTAGTGGGAAACCCGGATGCGGCTCAGAGTCTGATCGGAGCGGCGTCAGGAATCATTGTGGCGGTTCTGATCGTAGTGTCCGCGCTGTGGGATACGGTCAAAGACTTTGTGCGTTACTATGATTTCCGGGCGAAGCGTCGGGGTGATAAGATTTATATCCGTTATGGCTTTTTTAAGAAAGTAGAGTATACTGTCCCTGTGAATAAGATACAGGCTCTCAAGCTGCGCCAGTCCTTTGTTGCACGTCTTGGGAAACGGTATATGGCTGAAATTGTGAATGTTGGGATGGGTGATGACAGCGAAGAAAAAAATTCCTTCCTCATCCTGTATTCAACAGAAGCTAAGCTCGATGAGAAGCTGGCTGTCCTGCTCCCGGAGTTTCTGGATGCGGCAGGCGCAGAGGTGGAGCGGCAGCCTTCCTCTGTCTGGGCGGCATGGGCGTTTCCGGCTGTAATATACACGATCATAGTGGCAGTCTGTGCGGCAGTGTGCGCTTCTGCGATGCCGGAATACAGTGTGTGGGCAGTTGCGGGGACATCAGTGCTTGAAGTCTGCCTGGTGGTTGGAATGATCCTAAAGTATCTTACTGAAGGCTCACTGGCGGAAAAAGATTTTCTGAAGCTGGCCAAGGGATATTTTGCAAGGTCGTACCTGGTTGTGAGATACCGTAATATCCAGTACGTACGGTTCTCCCGAAACCCTCTGGCAAAGGCGTTCGGCATTCAGAAAGGAGAGATTCACCTGCTCGCCTCGTCCGCTGATACATCACATTCGATCCCGTATTTCAAAGGAAACGGCGAAGAGATCATTAAAGAAGGGATGCTCCGGTGAGGACATCCCTTTTATAATCGCTGTGTTAGTGGTATACTATGGAAGTGATCAAAAAGACAAGGAGAGTAAGACATGAGTATCTATGACCTTACAGCATATGAAGTAATACAGGAAAAGGATCTTGCGGACCTGAAATCTTGCGGCATGCTTCTGCGGCATAAAAAGAGCGGGGCAAGAATTCTCCTTATGGAAAATGACGATGAGAATAAGGTGTTTGCCATTGGTTTCCGGACACCGCCCTCAGACAGCACGGGAGTGCCGCATATCATGGAGCATTCCGTGCTCTGCGGTTCCAGAGAGTTCCCGGTAAAGGATCCGTTTGTAGAACTGGTGAAAGGTTCGCTGAATACATTTTTAAATGCCATGACCTATCCGGACAAGACGGTATACCCGGTGGCGAGCTGCAATGACAAGGATTTCCAGAATCTGATGCATGTGTATATGGATGCGGTATTCTATCCGAATATTTATCAGAGTGACAAGACATTCCGTCAGGAGGGATGGAGTTATAAGCTGGACAATGCAGATGCAGATCTGGAGATCAGCGGCGTGGTTTACAATGAGATGAAGGGAGCGTTCTCGTCTCCGGAGGGAGTGCTGGACCGGGTGATCTTGAACTCTCTCTTCCCGGACACCTCCTATGCAAATGAGTCCGGCGGAGACCCGGAAGTGATCCCGGAGCTGACATATGAGCAGTTCCTTGATTTCCACAGGAAATATTATCATCCGTCAAACAGTTATATTTATCTCTATGGCGATATGGATATGGAAGAAAAATTGAAGTGGCTGGATGAAAATTACCTGTCTGATTTTGAACGGATCCGGGTGGATTCTGAGATCAGATATCAGGAGCCGTTCTCTGAGATGAAGGAGATCATCCAGGAATATTCCATAGCAAGCGATGAAAATGAGGAGGATAATACTTACCTTTCCTATAATAAGGTGATCGGTACGTCTCTGGATGAAAAACTTTATCTGGCGTTCCAGATCCTGGATTATGCACTCTTGTCAGCGCCCGGGGCTCCCCTTAAGAAAGCGCTTCTTGACGCGGGGATCGGGAAAGATATAATGGGCTCCTATGATAATGGAGTATTTCAGCCGATCTTTTCTGTGATAGCAAAAAATGCAAACATGGAGCAGAAGGAAGAATTTATCCGCGTGATCGAGGATACTCTGCGCGGGATCGCAGAAAACGGCATAGATCAGAAGGCGCTGCGCGCGGGGATCAATTACTACGAGTTCCGTTTCCGAGAGGCTGATTTCGGCAATTATCCGCGAGGGCTGATGTACGGGCTCCAGCTCTTTGACAGCTGGCTTTATGATGAAGAAAAACCATTTATCCATATGGAAGCAATCCCGACATTTGAATTTTTGAAAGAGCAGGTGGCTACAGGATACTTTGAAGGACTGATCCGCACATACCTGCTGGATAGTACTCACGGAGCGGTGGTGATCATCCGTCCGGAAAGAGGACGTACCGCTCGTATGGATAAAGAGCTTGCAGAGCGTTTGAAAGCATATAAGGAGAGCCTTTCACCGGAAGAAGTGGATGCGCTGGTGAGCGCGACGAAAGAACTGGAGGCGTATCAGGAAGAAGAGTCCGCGCCGGAGGATCTGGCAAAAATCCCTGTGCTCAGGCGGGAGGATATTACACGGGAGACCGCGCCGATCTATAATACAGAGATGGACGCGGACGGAGTGAAAATGGTGCATCACAATGTGGAGACTAACGGAATCGGGTATGTTACCCTCATGTTTGACCTGTCCGGCATAGAGGAAAAGATGCTGCCTTATGTGGGAATCCTGCAGAGTGTTCTCGGAATTATAGACACAACAAATTATGAATACGGTGCACTGTTTAACGAGATCAACGTCCATACAGGCGGGATCGGTACTTCCCTTGAGCTGTATGCGGATGTCACTAAGGTAAAAGAAAAAGAGTTCCGCGCCACATTTGAGATGAAGGGAAAGGCGCTGTATCCGAAAATGGACGTGCTCTTCTCCATGATGCGGGAGATCCTGATGGAGTCAAAGCTGGATGACGAAAAACGGTTAAAAGAGATTATCGCCATGCTAAGATCAAGGCTTCAGATGTCCTTCCTCTCCTCAGGGCATACGACGGCTGCTCTGCGCGCTCTGTCATATACATCGCCGATCGCTAAGTTTAAGGATGATACGGACGGGATCGGATTTTATGAAGTCGTGAAAGCGATCGAAGAAGATTTTGACGGGCATAAGGCAGAACTTATCCGGAACTTAAAAGATATTTCGCGTAAGATCTTCCGCACGGATAACCTGATGATCAGTTATACATCGGCTGAACAGGGGCTGGAACCAATGCAGTCAGCATTTCGGGCAGTGAAAGACAGCTTCAACAGAGGGGCAGAAGATGAAGGACCGTTGAACACGGGCGGTCATTCGGATACAGGGCTGCATGCGGCAGAGAAAAGTGCTGAGACTGCGTGTGTGATCCACTGTCGAAAACGGAACGAAGGATTTAAAACCTCTTCCAAAGTACAATACGTTGCCAGAGCCGGCAATTTCATCGATGGAGGAGCAGAATATACAGGGGCGCTGCAGATCCTGAAAGTGATCTTGAGCTATGACTATCTCTGGCAGAATGTCCGCGTCAAAGGCGGCGCTTATGGATGCATGAGTAATTTCAACCGCATCGGTGAGGGATATATGATGTCTTACCGAGATCCGAATCTCGAGAAAACTATGGAAATATATGAAGGTGTGGTGGATTATCTTGAGAATTTTAATGTGGATGACAGGGATATGAATAAATTTATCATCGGTACGATCAGCAATATGGATCGGCCCATGAATCCGGCGGCAAAAGGCAGCCGCTCCATGAACCTGTACATGAACCATGTGACAGAAGAGATGATAAAGGAAGAAAGAGAACAGATCCTGACAGCCGGACAGAACGATATCCGGGCACTTTCCAAGGTGCTGAGAGCAATGCTTGATGCAGGACAGATCTGCGTCATCGGAAGTGAGGAAAAGATTGAAGAATGCAGGGAGATGTTCGGAGAAGTGAGGACATTATCATAGGGGTCTGACCCCTTGCACAAAAGGAGAACGTATGAATGAAAAGTATAAATCCGGCTTTGTCACATTGATCGGCAGGCCGAACGTGGGGAAATCTACATTAATGAATCATCTGATCGGGCAGAAGATCGCAATCACGTCAAACAAACCGCAGACGACCCGAAACCGCATACAGACTGTCCTGACAACGGAAGAGGGACAGATTGTGTTTGTGGACACGCCGGGCATCCATAAAGCGAAGAATAGGCTTGGAGAATATATGGTGAACATCGCGGAACGTTCGCTGAATGAGGTGGACGTAGTTCTCTGGCTCGTGGAGCCGTCTGCGTTTATAGGTGCGGGTGAGCGGCATATCATTGACCAGCTTAAAAAGGTGAGAACGCCGGTTATCCTTGTCATCAATAAGATTGACATGGTGAAAAGAGAAGAATTGCTTCCTGCGATCGACATGTATCGGAAAGAGTATGATTTCGCAGAGATTGTGCCTGTGTCTGCGAGAAGCGGGGACAATACGGATGAGCTGGTAAAGGTTATTTTGAAATATCTGCCTTACGGACCACAGTTTTATGATGAGGACACTGTGACGGATCAGCCGGAGCGGCAGATTGTCGCAGAGCTGATCCGGGAGAAGGCTCTACACTGTCTCAATGAAGAGATCCCTCACGGAATCGCGGTTGCCATTGACCGGATGAAGATGGAAAGAAAGGTTATGCATATTGACGCCACGATCATCTGCGAACGGGATTCTCATAAAGGGATCATAATCGGAAAGCAGGGTGCTATGCTTAAGAAAATCGGCAGCACGGCGAGATATGAGATCGAACGGCTGCTGGACTGCCGGGTGAACTTAAAGCTGTGGGTGAAGGTGCAGAAAAACTGGAGAGACAGCGATTACCTGATGAAGAATTTCGGGTATCGGGAAGACGAGTAAAAGAGAACGAAAAAGACGATAGAAAGTAAAGGAAAAAGCCGAAAAAATGCCGGCAGCAGAAGGTGTGACATTGAGAGCTCATGCCAGGATGCTGCCGGCATTTGATTTACTTTACCTTACGGGACAAAGCGTATGCTTTTGCGAGGCAGTAAAGCAGGAGACCATTACAGAGAAGGAGGCGAGTCGTATTTTTGCCTGCCTCATATAGCGGGAGGCTTTTGAGGGTTCATCGGAGAAAAACTCCTCTGGTGCGTTGAGGCTGATCCGTTCGAAATAGTGGATATCCTGCTTCCAGTCCCCTCTGATGTATCTCCATCCGGCGGCCGGAAGAAAAGTAATATATTCCTGAAATCATGAAACAGTATAAAAATACTATGTGTTACGGTTGAGCCTGTCGGCAACACCTGCGAGATATCTCAGACTCTCTGCTTCTGAATGGAGGACTTCCCGGCCTAAAGGGGACGTCTGGTACGGCTTACGTCTTTTTTATTATTCTGCGATCCGGAAAATTTAGGGGAAGATGTTGTCTGTCAAGGCGTTTTCGGGTAAAATAATATGGTATTTTTTATACAGTATAGTGCCCGATGAATCGGAGAACCTAATCTATATAACCACCTTCGAAGAGAAGTTTGACAAAGGTAAACTTAAACTGAGAACGTGGGATCACGTAAGACGAGGTGAGCTGATGCAGGACACATACTGGAAACAGTTTATGATGAGCGGAAAGATAGATGATTATCTGAATTATAAAAACAGCGGAACAGATGGGGCGGAAGAAGATCCGCGTCATAACAGAAATATGAAGGTTGGAACAGAAAAGCAGCCGCAGGGATCGGATCCGGCTCACAGCCGGATGAACAGGCAGTGAGGCAAGCGGAATGCGGCAGGAAGGAATAGCGTGAACCAGATTGTACTGACAGGCATGGTGCTCTCCACCATGCCGGTGGGAGAATATGACCGCCGGGTGGTCATACTGACAAGAGAACAGGGGAAGATATCAGCCTTTGCAAAAGGTTCCAGGCGTCCTAACAGCCCGCTGATGGGAGCGGTGAATCCATTTTCTTTTGGGAAGTTTACCATGTACGAAGGGCGTTCCTCTTACACAATTCAATCCGCCGATATTTCCAATTATTTTGCAGAACTCAGGTCAGATATTGTGGGGGCATATTATGGATTTTATTTTCTTGAGTTCGCAGATTATTATACCAAAGAATTTAACGATGAGCGGGAAATGTTAAAGCTTCTGTATCAGACACTGCGCGCCCTGATCAATCCGCATATCCCGAACCGCCTTATCCGTTACATATTCGAATTGAAAGCTCTGACTATTAACGGACAGGCGCCGCAGGTATTCCAGTGTATTACCTGCGGGAATAAGGACAGACCTGCGGTTTTCAGCGCTGCAAAAGGCGGACTGGTGTGCAGTGAATGCGACAGAGACATAATCGACGGCGTTATACTGGACAACTCGACTTTGTATAGCATGCAATATATAGAATCCAGCAGTATCGAGAAATTGTATACATTTACAGTGAAGGATAAGGTGCTGGAAGAGCTGGGGAGAGTCATGGGCAGATTGATGGAAATTTATGTAAATAAAAGATTTAAGTCGCTGGAAATATTGGAGACTTTGATTCACGAATGAAAGTTTTCTTTGGATTAAAGAATGTTTTTCGATGGAGGGACAATATGGCAGAAAATATAAAAATGGCAGCTGTAGATATAGACGGCACGTTTGTACGCTCTGATTATACATATGATGTTCCGCGCTTTAAGAGGATACTGTCACATATGAAAAAAGAAGGGTGTAATTTTGTCGTGGCTAGTGGTAATCAGTATTACCAGCTGCGAGATCTTTTTCCTGGATATTGTGATGAGTTGTCATTTGTGGCTGAGAATGGAGCGTTTGTAAAAGATCATAAAGAAATGGTTTTTACCGCTGATATGCCGAAAGAAACAGTGGATCTCGTCATTGATGTGTGCAGAGAATATCCGGAGATCCTGAATGTCTTATGCGGAGCAGAGAGTGCTTACTGTCAGCGTGGGAGTGTGAGCCAGGAGTTTTTTGATCTTACGGGGATTTATTACCACCGTTTAAAATGGGTGGATGATTTAAAAAGTGTGAATGACCGGATTTTAAAATTTGCTCCGACAGTCCCCGAAGAAAAAACATATTATTATTATGAAATATTCCGTGAAAGGCTCCGGAGCAGAGTGGAACCGGTTACGAGCGGTCATGGTTCTGTAGATCTTATCATGCCCGGCTGTCATAAAGCGTCCGGCATTCAGAGACTTGCAGAGCGCTGGGGGATCACGCCGGAACAGTGTGCAGCTTTCGGGGACGGCGGCAATGATGTTGAGATGTTGAAGTACTGCGGTCACAGCTATGCAATGGAAAATGCATCACCGGAGGCAAAAAAAGCGGCAAAATACATATGTCCTTCCAATGAAGAAGATGGAGTGCTTGCTGCTTTGGAAAAGCTCTTCTGTTGAATGAGAAACTGTATATTTATGGTATGATTACGGATGAAGGGTGGTTTACAAAAACGTCCGTACCCGTTATAATAAGTACCGATTGAAAAAAGAATGTGAGGAACATAATTATGGTTGAAAAGACAATGGATAAGATTGTGGCTCTCGCCAAGTCCCGCGGATTTGTATATCCGGGCTCAGAGATCTACGGCGGGCTCGCAAACACATGGGATTACGGTAATCTCGGCGTGGAGCTGAAAAATAATGTAAAAAGGGCATGGTGGAAGAAGTTCGTGCAGGAGAATCCGTACAATGTCGGAGTTGACTGCGCGATCCTGATGAATCCGCAGACATGGGTGGCATCCGGTCATCTGGGCGGTTTCAGTGATCCTCTGATGGACTGCAAAGAATGCCATGAACGTTTCCGCGCGGATAAGCTGATCGAAGATTACTGTGAAGAGAAAGACATTGAGCTGGACGGATCTGTGGATGGCTGGTCACAGGAGCAGATGACAGCATTTATAGAGGAACACCAGATTCCGTGTCCAACCTGCGGTAAACATAATTTCACAGATATCCGTCAGTTCAACCTGATGTTCAAGACGTTCCAGGGCGTGACTGAGGACGCGAAAAACACAGTTTACTTAAGACCGGAAACTGCGCAGGGTATCTTCGTAAACTTTAAGAATGTACAGCGTACTTCCAGGAAGAAGCTGCCGTTTGGTATTGCACAGATCGGAAAATCTTTCCGCAATGAGATCACGCCGGGAAACTTTACATTCCGCACAAGAGAGTTCGAACAGATGGAACTTGAGTTCTTCTGTAAGCCGGATACAGATCTTGAGTGGTTTGATTATTGGAAGAGTTTCTGCCTGAACTGGCTGTCATCTCTCGGACTGAAAGACGACGAGGTGCGTTACCGTGATCACGATAAAGAAGAGCTTTCCTTCTACAGCAAGGCTACCACAGACGTGGAATTCCTCTTCCCGTTCGGATGGGGAGAACTGTGGGGCATTGCAGACCGTACGGATTATGACCTGACACAGCATCAGAATGTATCCGGTCAGGATCTGACTTATTTTGACGATGAAGCAAAAGAGAAATATATCCCATATGTGATCGAGCCGTCTCTCGGTGCGGACCGTATGGTGCTTGCATTCTTGTGCAGCGCTTATGACGAGGAAAATATCGGAACAGAGGAAAAACCGGATATGCGTACGGTGCTTCATTTCCATCCGGCGCTTGCTCCGGTGAAGATCGGCGTGTTGCCGCTCTCTAAAAAACTGAATGAGGGTGCTGAGAAGATCTATGCAGAACTGTGCAAATATTACAACTGCGAGTTTGACGACCGCGGCAATATCGGCAAACGCTATCGCCGTCAGGATGAGATCGGTACGCCGTTCTGCGTGACTTATGATTTTGAGTCGGAAGAGGATGGCGCGGTGACTGTCCGCGATCGTGATACTATGGAGCAGGAGAGGGTTAAGATCGAAGACCTGAAGGCATATTTTGAGAAAAAATTTGAATGGTAATCCTGTTCGGGGACGTAGTGAAATCGCATTTGTCTACGTCCCCAATTAATAATAACTATGTCCCTAATTGAATTTTGCCCTGTCCCAAACCACGAAAGGGGTGACAGGATGCCGCGTACCGCACGTCGGAGGAGCAGCACAGATTTTTATCATGTGATAGCAAGAGGGATTAACAAAGAACCTATTTTTAAGCAGAAAAGAGAGAAGAACAATTTCTTAAGGCTTCTTCTGAAGCATCTGAAAGACCGTGATATCGAAATATATGCGTATGTGGTCATGTCTACGCATTTTCATATTTTGCTTCGCGCTGATCTGAAACTCTTATCTAACTATTTAGCCATTGTCTTGGCGGAATTTGCAGAATATTACAACTTTAAACATAATCGTAATGGACATGTTTTTCAGGATCGATTCAAAAGCGAATGTGTGGAAAGTCAGCAATATTTTTGGAATTGCGTACGCTATATCCACATGAATCCCGTAAATGCAAATGCTGTAAAAGTACCGTTGAGCTATGATTTTTCGAGCTTGAAGGAATATGAAACAGAAAAATGCCGGATAATACATCGTAAAGCAATAAAAATGTACCAGGAGAAGTTTCCAGATTTTGAAGATTTTTTGGATTTTCATAATAAATCTGTAAAACAAATTTTTACGGATGTACCTGAAGAAATGGAAGCACAATTTATACTAGCCGCACGCAGGCTGCTCGAGCAGGAAGCGCACCTCAAAGGTCTGAGTGAATCTAGAGAGATTCTG
>DXCD01000082.1 GCA_019116185.1 Candidatus Mediterraneibacter stercorigallinarum | reverse complement strand
TAATCTTATATCTTGCTTTTTCGATTTCTTTCTGATACCATCATGGTACGATACAGCAGCAGCCACCCTTTCGGGTAAAAAGCGGCTGCCTGCATATTATACGTAACAGACAGAAGGAGAAACACATATGAATGAAAACGAATCACTCACCGTAACACTGACACTTGAAAATGACCAAGAACTGGAGTGCGCCGTGCTCACAATCTTTGAGACAGACGGCAGAGAATATATCGCCCTCCTTCCCCTTGACGAAAGCGGAGACAATGACGATGGCCAGGTATATCTCTACCGTTTTATCGACAACGGTGAAGATGAAGAGCCGGGACTCGAAAACATCATTGAAGATGAGGAATTTGACCGGGTCTGCGAAGCGTTCAACGACTGGATGGAAGAACAGGACTTCAGCGATATTGATCTGGATGATATCGAGTAATCTGCTTTACTCCTCTTCCAGAAGTTCATCCACAAAGCGGGAAGGAGCTGTCTCTTTCCCGTTTTTTTCTTTTACATAACAGATCCTGAGCAGATTTTCCGCCCGGGTCATCCCCACATAAAAGAGCCGGCGTTCTTCCTCCTCCGACTTCTCGGTCACAGCCTTCTGATAAGGCATCCTGCCTTCATTTGCCCCGATCATGAATACCGTGTCAAACTCCAGGCCTTTCGCCGCATGGAGAGTCATCAGGCGCACCCCTTCCCTGACAAGGTCTTTCTGCCGTTCTTTTCTCTTCAATGCCTCTGTATATTCTTCTACATGGCTGAACCATTCCTCTGCCGTAGCATAGGGACGCGCCGCCTCCTCGATCTCCGCAAGCACTTCATTTAAGTCTGACCGCCCGATCTTGTTTGTAAAAGCATAGTCCTTCAGAAAATCATCATATCCGATCCTCTTTCTGATATACTGGACCGCCGCATAGGGTGCCATCCTCGAGAGCATTTTCACATCCCACTCAAACTGGTCGATCCGGTCCAGCATCCAGTCTTTGTCGCAGTAGAATTTCCTTATCTCCTCAAAGGACACTCCCTCTGAAAGGCTGTCCCTCCCGATATACCGTTTCGGACGGTTCATGACCCGGAGCAGATCTCCGCGGGTGAACCTGCCCAAGGCAAGGCGGAAATAAGCCTGGATATCCTTTGCGATAAAATGGTCATACAGATTGGGAAGATGCTCCCGCATCTGGAATGGAAGTTTTCTCCTGATCAACTCCTCTGCAGTCGGCCTTGCATCCGTATGAATCCGGAACAGTACTGCGATCTCTTCTGCGGGGACTCCCTTGCCGATCCGTTTTTCAATCTCATCCGCCACGTACTGCGCTTCCTCATTAGGGTCTTTCAGCTCCTGGATATGCAGGAAATCCCCCGTCTCCCTTACAGCCTGGATCTTCTTCTGAAATCTCTTTTCGTTATTGCCGATGACTTTAAGAGCATTTTTGACAATATTCGACGTTGACCGGTAATTCACATCAAGCAGGATCTGCTCTGCTCCCGGATAATCCTTCCCGAACCGGAACATGATCTCCGGGTCAGCGCCCCGGAAGCCATAGATCGCCTGATCGTCATCCCCCACCACAAAGAGATTATTTTCCGGAAGCGCCAGCATCCGCAGCACATCATACTGCACGCGGTTGATATCCTGAAATTCATCCACAAGGATGTACCGGAATTTCTTCTGCCACTGTGCCAGCACATCCGGTCTGGACGCAAAGAGCTCATAGCAGACGACCAGCATGTCGTCGAAATCGATCTTGCGAAGTGACTTGCGTTCTTTTTCATACTCCGTGTATATATCGCGAAATGTCTCTGCTCCGCATTTTGACGACACGTACTCCTGGATATCGATCCGGTTATTTTTGACTTTTCCGATCTCCTCAGCAATATCTTTCAGAAAATCTTCTTCATCAGACGGATCCAGCTCCTGCCGTCCAATGATCAGACGCAGGAGCTGGTATTTTTCCTCCTCTGACAGAATATTCTGGGGTCCGAACCTGTACGCCCACTTCAGAATGCCGTAATAGATCCCGTGGAACGTGCCTGCCGTGACCGGTATATTTTTCTTTCCCATCAGCCCGGACAGCCTTTCTTTCATCTCAGCCGCGGCAAAACGGGTAAAAGTAACGACCAGAATCTCTTCTGGTCTTACATGGCATTCTTCGATCAGATACCTGATCCTGTTCACAATGGTAAGCGTCTTCCCGGAGCCGGGTCCTGCCAGCACCTGGCAGGGTCCGGCTCCATGGGTGACCGCCTTTTTCTGAGCCTGGTTAAATCCCATCTGTTCCCTCTCTAGCTAAGTTTCTCAATGCCTTTTCGGATTCTGTTCAGGGACTCTTCTTTCCCCAATACCTCCATCAGCTCCGTTGCTCCGCCCGGCGTGTTCTGCTTGCCTGAGACCGCGGTTCTCAACGGCCACATCACATAACCGATCTTGTATTCTTTCTCTCCTGCAAAGCCTTTGAGCATCTCAAAAAGAGCATCATTGCTGTAATCTTCCTGCGCCTCAAGGAGCGGCAGCACTTCCTGAAGCAGGGCAAGCCCCTTCTCAGGATCCGTCTTCATCTTCTTGTGCCGGTAGAGCTCATTGTCATACTCCGGCAGTTCCTCAAAGAAATCGATCTGTTCACAAATATCAGGAAGGATCTCGATCCTTGTTTTGACCAGCGCGGCAATCTTCTTCAGGTCATAATCCTTTGTGACTGTCCTGCGGATATAAGGCTCTGCCAGTTCGTAGAAACGGTCAAAGTCCATTGCTTTCAAATACTCGCCGTTCATCCATTTCAGCTTCACGGTGTCAAAGACAGCCGGGGACTTGCTCATATGCCTGTAGTCAAACGCCTCAACCAGCTCTTTCAAAGAGAAAATTTCCCTGTTGTCAGACGGACACCAGCCCAGCAGAGCCACATAGTTGACCACTGCCTCGGATACAAATCCCTGGTCAATCAGATCCTCATAGGAGGAATGTCCGCACCGCTTGCTCAGCTTTTTATGGTTCTCGTCCGTAATCAGCGGGCAGTGCACGTACACAGGGATCTCCCAGCCGAACGCCTCGTAAAGCCTGTTGTACTTCGGCGCGGAGGACAGGTACTCATTTCCTCGCACCACATGCGTGATTCCCATCAGATGGTCATCAATAACATTTGCAAAATTATAGGTAGGAAATCCGTCCGACTTGATCAGGATCATATCGTCCAGCTCATTGTTGGGAACTGTGATATCCCCGTAGATCTCGTCATGGAAGGTCGTCTCTCCTTCATTCGGAACATTCAGGCGGATGACCCACGGCTTCCCGGCCGCAAGATTTGCCTCCACCTCTTCCCGGCTCAGGCCCAGACAGTGCTTGTCATATACAACAATATCTGTCCCGTCGTCAGACACAGAGGTCTTTAATGATTCCAGCCTCTCCTTGTCACAGAAACAGTAATATGCGTCTCCCTGCTCCACAAGCTGCTTCGCATACTTCAGATAGAGCCCTGACGCCTGTCTCTCGCTCTGCACGTACGGTCCGTATCCGCCGTCTTTGTCCGGACCCTCGTCATGTTTCAGCCCGGTTTTCTCCATCGTTCTGTATATAATGTCCAGTGCTCCTTCCACAAAGCGCTCCTGATCTGTGTCCTCCACACGGAGAATAAAGTCCCCTCCCTCGTGTTTTGCGATCAGGTACGCATAAAGCGCTGTACGCAGATTTCCGACATGCATCCGCCCTGTAGGGCTGGGAGCAAACCTAGTTCTTACTCTGTTACTCATTTTTTCTCTCCAATCATGGTCTGTATTTTACTTACTGCACTCATCAGCCAGCCGCTCAAGAAAATCATCGCATCTTCCGTACAGGACAAAATCTGCCCTCTGGTCTGTGTAGTGCTCTGATCCTGTCACAAGGATCAGGTTCGTGCCCGTATAATACTGCAGCAGCTGGCTGCAGAGCGGGGAGTTCAGACTGGCTCCGAGCACAAGGAGCACATCCGCTTTTTCCACTTCTTCCGCCGCTTTTGTCATAATGCCGTTGTCGATCATCTCGCCAAACAGGCACACCTGAGGACGGATCGCGACAAGACACTCTTCACAAAGAGGAACATTTTTCGAATCCCTGATATATTCCACAGGATAATGCCGCCCGCAGGAAGGACACACATTGTCAAAGACCGTGCCCTTCATATTTACCACATTCCTGCAGCCTGCCCTGTCCTCCAGCCCTGCGATGCGGCGGGTAATGATCGAATCCGCCAGCCCGTAGTCCTGAAGTTTCTTCAGCATTTGAAATCCTTTTCCCGGCGGAATATCCACTGCCTTAAGGATGACTTCTTTATAAAAGCGAAAAAACAGTTCCTTTCTTGCAGAATAAAACCCGCTGCTGAATATCTCTTCAAAAGAATATCCGTACTTATCCTCGATATCGTAGGATTCTTCCCCATCCCGCAAAAGCGGATATCCACTCTCCGCCATCAGGCCCGAACCGCTTAAGACGACTGTATACCTGCTCTCTCTCAATATCTGGAGTATATTTTTCTCTCTCATAAAGTTCCCTCCTTTCAGCTGCCATGTATCAGCAGACGATGTTCCTATACTTTGTATTATAAAACATATCGGAGGATTCTTCAACAAACAACTCCTGTTCCGAAATCCTGCACAACTCCTGTTCCGAAATCCTGCATCGATCAGCCTTTCAGATCCTCTGCCAGAAGCAGCCGGACAGCGGACGGCAGATTCCCCGTATCTTCCAGGGTACATCCTACGGCATCTATGACCTCGATCTTTGCGTCTGCAAAAACATCTTCCGCAAACCTTGTAACCCTTGCCGGGACTTTATAATTCCCGGTCCTTGCGGACGGAAAACCGAGGATGCATGTTCCGTTTTCCGCAAAAAGCACGCCGTCTTCCGTATAATAATTATCCGAAGCTTCTGCTTCCAGCCATTCCAGCGCGTCAAGTCCTGTAAAAGCACCTTCTTCGATATCCGTAATATTTGCAGGAATATAAATCTCTGTAATAACTGCCGGCGCGTCTGTGAACGCTCCTGCCCGTATTCCCGTACAGCCTTCATCCGGAAGAAGAAGATACCCGTCCGAAACAGCTGACGGATCCCCGATCCCGCAGATCATTCCGGACTCATCTACAAGAAAGCCGTTCACGTCCGCGGGTACCGCAGGCACGGTCTCTGCCGGCTTTTCGGCTGCCGGATTATCTGACGGAAGGACATCCGGAATGGGATACTCCGGTTCAGCAGGAACACTCTCCGCCTTGGCCGCTGTATCCGAAGGCAGTATATATTCTTCTGTGATCACTTCTGCAGAAGCCGCTGATTCCGCTGAATCCCGGGACAGATCCGGGATATCCGATGCTGCCGGACCGCATCCGGAAACAGCGAGGTCCGCAAGCATCTTGGAGACATCCGCGCCTTTCTTTACAGAAAAGACCCCCGCCATTCTGCCAGTTTCTCCTGCACCGGCCAGACCGGAAGACACCGCTGCATCCGCGTCAGCCTCCGGCAGGGATGCAGCATACTCATCTTCCATTACCACAGCGGATGTTCCCGTGTCATATACAAATCCCGCGATCATCACAAAGATGATAAAGACAGCCACTGTCCGTTCCAGCCTGTGAAGATTCTCTGCTGACCGCCACTCCTCATAAAGTTTTCCACACCACTCCATTTTGATAACCTTTCCTTTCTACACCACAACATATGTCGTAAATATTTTCCATCTGCATTTCCCAGGATAAGGTATCAGAGAAAAAGGAATGCCGCAATCCCCTGCAACATTCCTTTGCATTTTTTTGTTACCGCCTTTCGGTTCTCTCAGACATTAATTTCTGCTTTCATGCCCAACTCATCCTCGTTCTCTTTCAGGAGCGGATGGATGACATTTTTCAGATATGCCTCTACCTGTTCCTTTGCGCGTCCCACATATTTTGCAGGCTCCATGGTCTTCTTCAGATCTTCGAGGCTTAAATTAAACGCCGGATCCGCCGCGATCAGCTCAAGCAGGTTATTCTCCAGGCCTTTCTCCTTCACGTTCCTTCCGGCCTCCATGGAAAGCTCCCTGATCCTCTCGTGGAGCTCCTGCCTGTCGCCGCCCGCCTTCACAGCGTCCATCATGATATTCTCTGTCGCCATGAACGGAAGTTCAGACATCAGCCGCTTCTCGATTACCTTCGGATAGACCACAAGCCCGTCCACCACGTTCAGGCACAGATCCAGGATTCCGTCAATGGCAAGGAATCCTTCCGGAACGCTCAGGCGCTTATTTGCCGAATCATCCAGAGTCCTCTCAAACCACTGTGTGGCTGAGGTGATCGCCGGATTCAGCGCATCGACCATGACATAGCGGGACAAGGACGCGATTCTCTCGCTCCGCATGGGATTCCTCTTATACGCCATTGCAGAAGAGCCGATCTGCGTCTTTTCAAATGGCTCCTCGATTTCCTTTAAATGCTGGAGCAGGCGGATGTCATTTGAAAACTTATGCGCGCTGGCCGCGATCCCGGCAAGGACATTTAACACTCTTGTATCTACTTTTCTGGAATAGGTCTGCCCGGATACCGGATAGCAGGCTTTGAATCCCATCTTTTCCGCGATCATGGGGTCAATCTTGTCGATCGTCTCCTGGTCGCCGTCAAAAAGTTCCAGGAAACTTGCCTGCGTGCCTGTCGTCCCCTTAGATCCCAGGAGCTTCAGGCTGCCCAGTACATAGTCCAGATCCTCAAGATCCATTGCAAACTCCTGCATCCACAGCGTCGCCCTCTTACCGACTGTCGTGGGCTGGGCCGGCTGGAAATGGGTAAAAGCAAGCGTGGGCTGGCTTTTCTGTTCTTCTGCAAACTTCGCCAGCTCGGCGATCACGTTGATCAGTTTCTTTCTTACCAGTTTCAGCGCTTCAGCCATGATGATGATGTCTGTGTTGTCCCCCACATAGCAGGACGTTGCTCCGAGATGGATGATCCCCTTTGCCTTCGGGCACTGTACTCCATAGGCATAGACGTGGGACATCACGTCATGACGAACGATCTTCTCTCTTTCCTTTGCCACGTCATAATTGATATCATCCGCATGGCTTTTGAGTTCTTCAATCTGCTCGTCTGTGATATTGAGCCCCAGCTCTTTCTCAGTCTCTGCAAGCGCGATCCAGAGCCTTCTCCATGTACGGAACTTCTTGTCCGGCGAGAAAATGTACTGCATCTCCCTGCTTGCGTAGCGCTCAGAAAGAGGGCTTACATAACGGTCATTTGACATATTCCTGATCTCCTTTATCTTGTATACTTGTATGCTGATCCCTTCCCCGCGCGCTCCGTTTTATCGGCGCTGCTCCGGAAAACAGGGATCTGTCCGTCTATTATAGTAACATCCGTATTTCAATCCGGCAACACTTTGTTGTTGAAAAATCTTCTATTCGAATGCGTGGCTGATATCCCGCCCCGGCACCTCCATTGGATAATGCCCGGTAAAACACGCATCGCAGTATCCCAGTCCTCCTGCCATGTCCTTTAATTTAGAGACTTCCATATATCCCAGGGAATCCGCGCCGATCATTTCCCGGATCTCTTCCGGGGTATGGGAATGCGCGATGAGCTGTTCATCTGAGGGCACGTCCGTACCGAAATAGCACGGATAAAGAAACGGCGGCGAGCTGATCCGTACGTGCACCTCCTCTGCGCCGGCGTGTTTCAGCATTTTAATAATATTGGCGCAGGTCGTTCCCCGGACAATGGAATCATCTACCATGACAATTCTCTTTCCTTTCACTACCTCCGGTATCACATTCAGCTTGATCTTAACGCTGGATTCCCGGTCGCTCTGCTTTGGCTTGATAAATGTCCTGCCCACATAACTGTTCTTGTGAAATGCCATGCCGTATGGGATGCCCGACTGCTCGGAATAGCCCTTCGCAGCCACCAGCCCGGAGTCCGGCACGCCCACAACCAGGTCCGCCTCCACCGGGTATGACTCTGCCAGCGCTTTTCCCGCAATAATGCGCGAATGATAGACATTCACCCCATCGATCGTGCTGTCCGTGCGGGCAAAATAAATATACTCAAAGATACACCTCGCATGCCGCTCTGCCGGGACTGCCATGCTCATATCTGAGGCAATGCCGTCCTTCGTGATAGTCACGATCTCTCCCGGCTGCACATCTCTTACAAACTCCGCGTCCACGGCCGCAACAGCGCAGCTCTCGGAAGCAAGGAAATACGTATTGTCTCTTTTCCCGATGCACAGGGGCTTCAGCCCAAACGGATCTCTCGCGCCGATCATCTTGCGCGGACTGCTCACAACAAGCGCGTAGGCCCCCTTAATCTTCTTCATTGCATTCTTTACAGCCTCTTCAGCAGTCTTTGCATTCAGCCGTTCCCTCGCCACATGGTATGCAATAACTTCCGAATCAATGGTTGTCTGAAAGATAGCACCCGTGTACTCCAGCTCGCGCCTTAATTCCACCGCGTTGACCAGATTGCCGTTATGGGCGATCGCCAGCGTGCCTTTTACATAATTGATTACAAGCGGCTGGGCGTTCTCCACCCTCGTCCCGCCTGCTGTCGAGTAACGGACATGCCCCACTCCCAGATTGCCCTTCAGCTTCCCGAGCTCTTCCTCATCAAATACATCGTTCACATGCCCAAGGCCTTTTCTTGACAATACCCTGCGCTGCCCGAATGTGTCTGTCACCGCGATGCCGCAGCTCTCCTGCCCTCTGTGCTGCAATGCAAAAAGCCCATAATAGATGGACGCGGCAACGTCGCGTCCATCCAGGTCATAGGCTCCAAAGACACCGCATTCCTCACTAAGTCCTGTGGAAATTGTTTCATATCCTGTCATCAGATCCCGCTCCTTATTTTATTGATTCGTAAAACGTGATAAAAACTGTTTTGTACGTTCTTCTCTCGGATTCTCGAACACTTCCTCCGGTGTTCCCTGCTCCATGATGCATCCGCCGTCCATGAAGATCACCTGGCCGGATACATCCCGGGCAAATGCCATCTCATGGGTGACAATGATCATTGTGGTCTCCTGATCTGCCAGCCCTTTGATCACCTTCAGCACTTCTCCTGTAAGCTCCGGATCAAGCGCTGAGGTCGGTTCGTCAAAGCACAGAATGTCCGGTTTGAGTGCCAGCGCCCGGGCGATCGCAACCCTCTGACACTGACCGCCGGAAAGCTGGTGCGGATAATTATCCACACGGTCCGACAGCCCCATCTGGTCCAGAAGAATTTTGGCCTCTGCCTCAATCTGTGCATGGATTTCTTTCTTCCTCGCTTTATAATCCGGTTTTTCTTTCGCCAGAAGTTCCTTCGCCAGCATTACGTTCTGAAGCGCTGTATACTGGGGAAAAAGGTTAAAAGACTGGAACACCAGCCCGAAATGAAGCCTTTTTCTCCTGATCTCGCTCTCCTGCATCGTCGCCGGGTTATTCGCGTCGAACAGTGTCTCCCCGTTCACGCGGATCACGCCTCCGTCCGGCCGCTCAAGAAAATTCAGGCATCGCAGAAGCGTCGTCTTTCCGCTTCCCGAAGACCCGATCAGCGACAGCACCCGTCCCTTTTCCAGTGAAAAACTGATATCTTTCAATACCTCAGTATTCCCAAAACTTTTACTTACATGCTGTACTTCCAAAATCGCCATACTCTCCGCCTCCTATCTGAAATATTCCAGTTTTCTTTCAAGCCGTCCCAGGAGGACAGTCAGGATGCCGTTAAAGATCAGATAGTACACTGCCGTAAAGAACAGAGGCCAGATCACGCCTGCGCCCCCGGAGCTGGACGCAAAACCGCTGGACAAAGTGAGATCGG
>DXCD01000081.1 GCA_019116185.1 Candidatus Mediterraneibacter stercorigallinarum | reverse complement strand
TTATAACAATTACTGCCCAAAAGTCAATTATCTGATCTCAAGCTAATCCTGCCTTTTCTCCGCCAGCCTCTTCTTCATCGTCTTTTCCACCGCGTTCAGTATGTTCTCATATCCTGTACATCTGCACAGGTGTCCGGAAAGCAACTTTCTCAGTTCATCTCTTGAATATTCTTTCCCGCTTTCCAGTATTTCCACCGCGCTCATGATCACTCCCGGAGTACAGAATCCGCACTGCACTGCCGCTTCATCTATGAACGCCTGCTGGATGTCCGACAGCTCGCCGTCCGGTCCCATGAGCCCTTCCAGAGTCCGTATCTCTTTTCCGTCCGCCCATACCGCCAGATAGATACATGAGTTATAGCATTCGCCGTCAATGATCACATTACATGCTCCGCACTCTCCTACCTCGCAGCCTTTTTTCACACTTGTCAGAGAATAGTCATTACGCAGCATGTCTGTCAGGGAAGCACGCACATCCACGACTGCCTCCCGCTCCACGCCATTGATCCGGCAGCGGACCAGTTTATACTGGTTCGTCCCGCCCGGTCCGTTGATCTCATCTGCGTAAGATCTGATCTCATCAACGTAAGATTTGATCTCATCTGCGCAAGATCCGACTGTACCCGCAGCGCGGTTCTCTTGATTTCCGTATTCTCCACTGTCCCGATCCGGAGCCTCTTGCACGTCTTCTGCCTCTGCCCTTCTCACAGCCTCAACGAGCGCGCGCCTGCAGAGCACCTTTGAAATATGTTCCCGGAACGCCTTGCTTGCCCTCCAGCTGTCACGGGGCGTCACATCCTGCAGCACTGCTTCACTGATCATTTCGATACTTTCCTCTGTGACCGGAAGCCCTCTGCCTTCTGCTTCCGCATGCACTGCCCGCATGGGAACCGGTCCTGCCACCCCATAAGCAATACGGATATCTGTAAATGTTTTTTTGTCATCCGAAAGTTTTACATTTACAGAGCAGCCCAATGTAGCGATATCCATGGCATTTCTCATGGCGTATTTGATGTAATGCCCTTTATATCCCTGATAGGATTCTCTTCTGATCAGAATTCCGCTCTGGATCTCAGCCGGGCGCAGGTCTACTTTTCCCGCGCGTATGTAAAAGTCCCGTATCGGCACCCGGCGCACGCCTTCCGGCCCCGTCAGCTCGATCACCGCGTCCCAGGCGAAAAGTGTAGACGCAGAATCCGCGGATGTGACTCCGTTGCATGTATTTCCTCCGATGGTCCCGATATTGCGGATCTGCGGTCCTCCTACCATATCCACGGCTTCGCCGAGAACACCGATATACCTCTGTATCAACGGATCTTTCGTAATATGGGAGAAGCTGGTCAGCGGTCCGATCCTCAGCGTCCCGTCCTCTTCCATACGCACGCCCCGCAGTTCATCCAGCCCATAGATACTCACAAGCTCAGCTCCGGCGCGTTTCCCTTCGCGCATCTGCACCAGCACATCGCTCCCGCCCGCAATGATCTGTGCATCCGGATGTTCCTGGAGAAGCCGGATGGCGTGTGCAGTGCTCTTCGCCTCATACAATGCTTTCATATCATACATTCTTCTTCACCTCCCGCATAAACCGCTCTCTTAAATCAGCCCTGCTTTTTTGAACTCTTCGAACAACAGGTGAGGCCGTATCGGGATCTCATTCAGCCCCACTCCCACTGCCTGCAGGATCGCGTTGCGGATCGCCGGCGCAGGCGAACAGGCAGGAGGCTCTCCCAGAGCCTTTGTGCCGAACGGGCTTGTGGGCTCGTAATTCTCGATAAACTCTGCCTTCAGGTCAGGATGGTCCATAAAGGTGGACAGCTTATAATCCAGCAGATTGTTATTCAGCGGTCTTCCTGTCTTCTCGTCAAACAAAAGCTTCTCAGACAATGCGTATCCGATCGCCATGCTCATGCCGCCGTGGACCTGTGCCTCTGCAAGAGCCGGGTTGATCAGCCTGCCGCAGTCATGGACATTCAGGATATCTGTCACCTGCGCCCTGCACCCGGGGATATCCACCTCTACCTCAGCGAAGGTGCAGCCGAATGAGTATGCATTGTTCTTGATCTGATAACTGCTCTCCGCTGTCAGATGTCCGTTGTCTGTAAGACTGTACAGCTTCTCTGCCGCCAGCTCTCCAAGACTCATCAGCACCTCGCCGTCCGTTATTCTGACAATGTTTCCGTTTACAATGTCCAGATTTTCTTTCATTTGTCTTGTCAGATCATGTGCTGTCTCCAGAATCTTCTCTTTCAGGAGTTCTCCTGTCTGCCGGATGGAGAAGCCTGCCATATAGGTCTGTCTGGAAGCATATGCCCCTGTGCTGAAAGGGGTCACGTCCGTATCCTGCGCGGTTACCACATGCACCATCTCAAAAGGAATCCCCAGCGTCTCCGCCGCCATCTGGGCAAACGCTGTATCCGCGCCCTGGCCGATCTCTGTCTCGCCCACCTGGACCTGTATGCTGCCGTCCTGGTTCAGTACCATCCGGCATGCTGACGTCTCAAGTGAAATGGGCCATACTCCGGTATTGTACCAGAATACGGACATACCCACGCCCCGGCGGATCTCTCCGGTCTGATGGGAGTACTCCTTTAGCTTTCTGTCATAATCGAACGCCTTCCTGCCCTTTTCCAGGCATTCCCGGAAGGAGTCATAATAGTTCACATTCTTAGAAAATCCGTCTTTAAATCCTTTTGGCATCACATTCTTCATGCGGAACTCATAAGAAGGGATTCCCATTGCCCTCGCCACATCCTCTGTATGGCTCTCCACGGCAAACATTGCCTGAGGAATGCCATACCCTCTCATAGCGCCTGCCACTGATTTATTTGTAAATACTGTATATGTATCTGCTTCAATATTCAGGCAGGGATACAGCTGCGGGAAACAGCCCATTCCTTTCGCCGCGATGCTGTGGCCGTGAGACGCATACGCTCCCTGGTCTGAGAAGCTCTCAAATTTCCGGGCCGCATAGGTTCCGTCCGAACGCACATAGGACACGATATGGAACCGGATCGCATGCCGGACTCTGGTGGAAGCAAAGGTCTCTTCCCTGGAAGTATCCAGCTTCACTGTCCGGCCGCCCACCTGGGTACACAGATACGCACACAGCGGCTCGTAAAGGATATCCTGTTTGTTTCCGAACCCTCCGCCGATATAAGGCTTGATGATCCTCACCTGTCCCCAGGGAATCCCCAGCGCCTGCCCCACGATCCGCCGGCAGATATGAGGAATCTGCGTGGACGTTACCACCACGATCCTGCCCTGCTCCATATAGGCATAACAGACCGGATTCTCAATATGGCAGTGCTGGACAGTGGGTGTCTCATACCAGCCTTCCACCTTCGTAAGGCCGGGTTCTTTGATGGCTTCCTCATAATTCCCGTTGCGGATGGAAGTATGCGCCAGGATGTTGTTGGGATATTTCTCATGAAGCTGCGGCGCGCCGTCCTCCATCGCCTTCTGCACGTCCAGGACAAAAGGAAGCTCCTCGTATTCCACTTTCAGGGCACGGACAGCCCGGGCGGCCGCGATGTCATTCTCCGCTACCACTGCCGCGATATCATCCCCATAGAATCTGACGTGTTTCACCAGCAGGAGCCGGTCCGCCACGTCCTGATGGGCCGCTTCCGTTGACCACGGGTGGCCTGCCGTGGGGTAATAATATTCCGGTACATCAAAGCAGGTCACGATCTTCACCACCCCGGGGATTTTCTCCGCCTCAGATGTATCGATGGACTTCACATATCCATGGGCGATCGTGGAATGCAGTACCTTTGCCACATAGGCATTCCGGTCACACAGATCGTCTGTGTATTTCGCCCTGCCTGTCACCTTTTCAAAGGCATCCACCCTCTTGACGCTCTTTCCGACTGTATGCTCCTTTTCTACTCTTGCTGCTTCTCTTCCTTCCATATCCACACCTCCGGTCTGAATCTCTGTTTTCGTCCGGCTGACAGCGCAGCAGCCTGCGCTATAACTATAATATTTCATTTAACATTCAGGAAAGGCTGATTTCTTTTCCTTTTACGTACTTTGCCTGTACCTCCCTCTCGTCCGCCAGATAGATCATCCGCTCCAGCCTGCTCCTGATATCCAGCGGCTGCGGATGAGCAAGACGGCTATCATCCAGGACCACCGCGTCAAACTCATATCCCGGTTCAAAGCTTCCCACTTTTCCGAAGAAAGCCCCTCCCCCTTTTGTCGCCATGTAGAACACCTCTTCCGCGGTCAGCGCTTCCAGGCTGTCATCACTGATCCTCCATCTCAATTTGGAAGCCTGTACTGCATGCGCCATCGCCCGGAACAGATTCTCCGTGGAACCGCCCGCCACATCACTTCCGATCCCCACATGCAGTCCCCGCTCCAGGAACCGGCGCACCGGCGCGATCCCGGAAGAGACATTCATGTTGGACTCCGGACAATGGGCGATAAAAACGCCGTTTTCCTTCATTCTTGCAATCTCCTGATCCCCGCTGTACACACAGTGCGCCATGACAGTCGGGCAGTCTGCGCCGAAGAGCCCGAATCTGTCATACGCATCCCCGTAAAATTCCGCCCAGGGACATAACTCTTTTACCCATGCAATCTCTCCCTGATTTTCGGACAGATGGGACTGAAGCGGAAGCTGATAACGCATCTGAAGCTTCTTTAACTCTTCCATCAGTTCATCCGTACAGCTCGGGGTAAATCTGGGCGTCAGGATGGGATGCGTGTTTTCATATTTTCTATGCAGCACATCTTTGATCCATTCCAGCGTCTCCCCGGCAGATTCCGCGGTCTCTTCTATAAGATAGTCCGGGCAGTTCCGGTCCATGTTCACTTTTCCGACCATGGTGTAAAGCCCGGTCTTCTCCATCATGTCCATGAGAAGCAGCGTTGCCTCCCTGTGCACGGTTCCGAAGATGCACGCCCTTGTGGTGGCGCTTTTTCTCATATTGTCCACAAAGATCCGATATGCTTTCTGCGCATATTCCAAAGACTCATACTTCGCTTCTTCCGGAAATGTATTCGTCTCCAGCCATTCCAGAAGCTCCATGTCCATGCCCAGTCCCCGGAAGGAATACTGGGGCGCGTGGATATGCAGGTCCACAAGACCCGGGATGATCAGGCTGTCCCCGTAGTCATGGACCGGATTGCCGCCCATCTTAAACGGAAGGGTCTGGTACACTCCTTCAACACGTCCGTCTTTACAGACCAGATATCCGTGCTCGCAGATCTGGAATTCGGCAGGATTTTTACTGTATATAATATTTCCTTTTAAAATAAAAATAGGTTCACTCATCGGCTGTTTCCTCCCTGTTCCTATCATATGAAGACGGCAGAATACGCCGCCCTCATACTTATAGTCAGCCGTTTCCGGTGGCTGGTAGAGACGTTCAACCGATTATGAACCTATATAAGTACTTAATCATTTACTCTATTCTATTAACCATACATTACT
>DXCD01000080.1 GCA_019116185.1 Candidatus Mediterraneibacter stercorigallinarum | reverse complement strand
TGGGGCCGTCTTTTTCTGTCTTTCCGCAGTCTTTGAATACGGCCGTGTCTTACAGCAGGAATCTGACGAGACATTGTGAGGTGAAGAAATATGCCGATTATTTTAAGACTTGACCGTGTGATGGCGGACCGTAAGATTTCATTAAAAGAGCTGGCGGAAAAGGTGGAGATATCTAATGTGAACCTTTCCAATCTGAAGACGGGAAAGGTGAGGGCGATCCGTTTTTCTACCCTGGACGCGATCTGCCGGGAGCTCCACTGCCAGCCCGGGGATATATTAGAATATGTGGAAGAGGAAGAAGACGAAGAAAAAAAGGTGTAAATGGAGCAGCAACTCTGTTTACACCTTTTTGTTGATTCAGTTCCTTTTCTTCCAACCAAGTAAAAACGCGGAATTAATAATGACCAGTACAGATCCTGCATTATGCACCAGCGCGCCGACCACGGGATTCAGGATTCCGGTGATAGCAAGGATGATGGCGATGAAGTTCAAAGCCATGGAAAATGTAAGATTCAGCCGGATTGTGTTCATCATTCTCCTGGAGAGCTTCAGCAGGTGGGGCAGCTCCTTGATATCATCGTTCACAAGGGCGATGTCAGCCGCGTCCACGGCAATATCACTTCCGACTTTTCCCATGGCGATGCCTACAAAGGCTTTTTTCAGAGCCGGAGCGTCATTGATGCCGTCGCCGATCATGCACACAGGATGCTGGTCTTTTTGGCTGGCGTCGATCCAGGACAGCTTATCCTCAGGCAGACAGTTGGCGTGTACTTTGTCAATGTGGAGCTGCCGGGCAATATGCAGGGCGGCATTTTCATGATCTCCGGTCAGCAGGACAGGAGTCACGCCGGATGCTTTGAGCTCATCCACAACAGCGGCTGCATCCTGGCGCAGCGTGTCAGCCAGCGCGATAAATCCTGCGCATACGCCGTCAACTGCCATGTAGATTACGGTGCAGCCTTCTTTCAGGTGTAGTTCGCTCTTATCGACGGCTTCATTGGGGAGAAAAATGTGATTCTCCCGGAGCAGCTCGGGATTGCCTGCAAGTACTGTCCTTCCGCTGATCACTGTCTGTACGCCCCGCCCGGGCAGCATGTGGAACTTATCAGGTGGGAGAGGGAGGTCTCCGGTTTCTGATTTATAGCAGCGGACTACCGCTTTCCCAAGAGGATGCTCTGAGTTCAGCTCCGCAGCAGCGGCATAGGAGTAGAGGGCGCTGGGCGAGATGCCGGGCAGGATGCTTTCCACAGCTGTGACCTGGGGCGTGCCGTATGTAAGGGTTCCGGTCTTGTCAAATGTGATCCGTTTAACTGTGGACAGCCGCTCCAGAGCGTCTCCCTCACGGACGAGAAATCCGTGCTTTGTGGCGTTACCGATGGCTGCCATGATCGCGGTAGGAGTGGCGAGTACAAGAGCACACGGGCAGAACACGACAAGGATAGTCACGGCACGTATGATTTCACCGGAGATCAGCCAGGTGAGGACAGCGGCGGTCAGTGCGATCACTACGATCCATGTTGCCCAGCGGTCTGCAATGCCCACGATTTTTGCCTTCCCTGCGTCAGCAGACTGGACGAGACGGATCATCCGCTGGATGGAGCTGTCATCCCCGACTTTCTCAGCTTTCATCTCAAATGCCCCGAACTGGTTGACTGTACCGCTGGATACCTTGTCGCCCGGCTTTTTATCTACGGGCAGAGATTCCCCGGTCATAACAGCCTGGTTTACAGATGTCTCGCCGGAGACGATCACACCGTCCACGGGGATTGTTTCTCCCGGAAGGACGCGGAGCAGATCACCAACCTGTACTTGCTCTGCGGGGATGATCTCCTCAGATCCACAATCGGTATCCTCAACAGCGTTATCCGCGGCAGGTCGATCGCCCATCTGTCTGTTTCCAATACCGTCACTGCCGGAAGAAGCGGCAGTGATCCGTCGTGCGGTGCGGGGTGTCAGATGGACCAGTTTCTCGATCCCGGCGCGGGCTTTTGCCACAGTGAGGTCTTCGAGAAGCCCTCCGAGCTGCATGATGAAGGCAACCTCCCCTGCTGCAAAGTCTTCGCCGATGATGACAGAAGCCACAAGAGCGATCGATACAAGTACATCTGCCTTAATATCAAATGCCGTGACCAGCCCGATCACAGCTTCCAGTATGATGGGAATTCCGCACAGGATGATGGCGATCCATGCCATATCAAAAGGAAATGGCGAGACTCCGAATATGCTCAAGAGCAGAGCAGCGCCGGATATCACAAGAAAAATGACGTCTTTCTTTGTACCTCCCCATTCCAGCAGTTCTTCTAATTTGTGCAAATCGATCACTCCTTTACAAACACATAAAATACCCATATGGGTATACGTATATTATATACCTATATGGGTATGGAATGTCAACAAGAATATGACCTGATCTGAAGTACCGTTGTAACTGGAATTTTACTGTAAGGGGAAGAAGAATGCATTGTTATATGTGGGGAGGTTATTTCATATTTGCAAATCGCTCGACTGCTTTTGTAAAGCTTGCAATCGTCTGATCTGCATCTCCATGTTCGATACCGTCCCTTACGCAATGCTTAATATGCCCCTCAAGGACGATCTGACCTGCTTTGTGAAGCGCAGATTTGGCTGCGTTTATCTGAGAAAGGATATCTTCACACGGGATGTCTTCATCGATCATCCGGTCGATGGCCTGGACCTGTCCGATGATTTTTTTCAGACGGCGGTGGAGATTGTCAGAATCCATACATTGTCTCATAAGTAAAAGCCTCCTATCTAAGACC
>DXCD01000079.1 GCA_019116185.1 Candidatus Mediterraneibacter stercorigallinarum | reverse complement strand
TAATCTTCCTTTGCCCTCAGATAGGCGGAAGCACTTAGATTGTCATACTCTGAGAGGTCTTTTGCCTCGCGGATCCCTCTCAGGATCTCTTCCTCTGTCTGCGAGTCGATCCACACCCTGCGGCGCTTCTTCCCGGTAACATGGGCCTCCTGCTCTACCAGGCGGTAGATATATTCTCCCTCCCGTCCTGAGTCCGTGCACACATAGATGGTATCCACGTCTTCCCTGTTCAGGATAGAGCTCACAATTTGAAACTGCTTCGCCACTTCCGGGATCACTTCGTACTTGAATTCTTCCGGAATAAAAGGAAGTGTCTGAAGGCTCCATTTCTTCAATGCCGGATCATATGCCTCCGGGTAGCTCATGGTCACCAGATGTCCCACGCACCATGTGATCACTGCCTCGTCTGATTCCAGATATCCGTCTCTTCGTTTTGTGTTTAGTTTTAATGCCTTTGCGAATTCCTGAGCCACACTGGGCTTCTCCGCGATGTATACTGCTTTTGCCATATGCTGCTGTCTGCTCTGTCCTTTTCCCGGACAAAGGATGCCGCAGGCTCACTCCTGATCATATGTATAAAGAATGAACCTGCAGCATTCTCATTCGTCCGCTTTATTTACGCGTCAAAAAGCGATATGCAGTGCGTGTCTCGTATTTCTCACCCTTTCTGCACACCGGCTGCGGGAAGTTATCATGATGGATCGAATCCGGATAATACTGTGTCTCAAAGCACACAGCGCTTCTCCTTATGTAAGACGCGCCGTCTTTTCCCGGTTCATCGTCCAGGAAATTTGCCGTATAGATCTGGACACCCGGAAGGTCTGTGTATACTTCCATCACAATCCCGCTCTTGTCTGATACTGCTTCTGCTACTTTATCAAATCTGCCCTCATTTTTCAACACCCAGTTGTGGTCATAACCACTGCCGAAACGGAGAGGTTCGTAATCCGCGTCAATATCATCGCCCAGCACTCTGCCAGCGCGGAAATCCATCGGAGTGCCTTCCACACTGCGGATCTCCCCGGTTGGAATAGACTCTTCGTCCGCGGGCGTAAAGAAATCTGCATTGAGTGTCACTTTGTGGTTCAGCACTGTGCCGCTGTCATGACCGTTCAGATTGAAATAACTGTGGTTCGTCATGTTGATGACTGTATCCTGATCCGGCACTGCCTCATAATGGATGGTCAGAGTATTGTCATCGTCCAGCGTGTAAGTCACATGCATGTCAAGGGCTCCCGGATATCCCTGATCCCCGTCCAGGCTGTGAAGCATCAAAGACACGTGATCCGCTTCATAATCCTTCACTTCCCAGAGACGTTTGTGATAATAATTCAGCCCGCTGTGGAGGTTATTTTTCCCATTGTCATTCTTATCCAGCTCGTAGGAAACCCCGTTCAGCTCAAATCCAGCGCCCCCGATGCGGTTGGCATTTCGCCCCACTACCGCGCCGACTGCCGCGTCCCCCTGCTCATATCCTGCCGCGTCATCATATCCGAGCACCACGTCAACGGCCTTTCCCTCTTGGTCAGGGACAAGAAGACGTACCAGAACCGCGCCAAAATCTGACACATATGCTTTCATCCCGTTTTTGTTTTCCAGCGTGTACAGATGCGCTTCCTTTCCGTCCTTAGTTGTTCCGAATCCGGTTACTGCATGTTTCTCCATTTTGTTCTCCTCCTGAAATCTCTGCTTTTATTTACCTTCTTCCAGCCGGAAGAGGCATCTTTCCATTAAAAAACATCTGCTTCAATTATACTATTGATCTTCTTTCCTGTCTATAAACCAGAAACAATAAGACTCTGGCAGAGAAGTCTGATTATAACGCTTCTATTTTCTTTTCCGGAATATTCCGAATACTCTGACCAAGAATGTTCCCTTTTCTTTTTTATGGGAAGAAGATGCGGGCCGCCTCGCATTCAGCGCTTCTTTCATAAATGTCTCCTGCGCGTTTATCAGAGTGCCTTCCTGCTTTTTCTTTCTGTAAGTCCCGTCGCTGTCCATCTGCCTTGCTTTTACGTTATCCGACAGCATAACCTTCAGATCATGCATCAACCGTCTCCTGATCCCCTCATCATAGATCGGACATGCCACTTCTACCCGTTTTTCTGTGTTTCTTGTCATCATATCCGCAGAACCGATATATACCTTTGCTTCTGCTCCGGTTCCGAACATGAATACCCGGGGATGCTCCAGATACCTGCCCACAATGCTGGTCACCCGCAGGTTTTCCGTCCTGCCCGGTATCCCCGGCAGGATACAGCAGATTCCCCTGACAAGAAGGTCTACCCGTACCCCTGCCTGGCATGCTTCTGCTGTCTTCCGGATAAAATCCATGTCTGTCACAGAATTCATCTTCATGACGATTCGCCCGTTCTTTCCTTTGGCAATCTCCTCATCCATCAGGGAGAGCACTTTCTGCTTCAGGCTCGTCGGAGACACAATCAGATGATCGTAGACGCCGTCAAGATTTCCGATAGACATATTTTTAAAAAATACTGCCGCGTCTTCCCCGATCTCCTGATTTGATGTCATAAGAGAATAATCGGTATACATCTTCGCTGTTTTTTCATTATAATTTCCCGTGCCAACCTGCGTAATATAGCGGATCTCATTTTTGTTCCGATAGGTGATCAGACAGATTTTGGAATGGACCTTGTAGCCCTCAAACCCATAGATCACACGGCAGCCCGCTTCTTCCATCCGCTCAGACCATTCAATATTATTCTGCTCGTCAAAACGGGCTCTCAGCTCGATCAGCACGGTCACTTCCTTGCCATTCTCTGCCGCGGCGCAGAGATATTCCACAAGTCTGGCCTTCTTCGCCAATCGGTAGATCGTGATCTTGATCGTCATTACATCCGGGTCTGATGCTGCTTCTCTGATCAGCTGAAGGAAAGGATCCATACTCTCATAAGGATAAGACAGCAGGACATCCTTTTTCTTCACTTGCTCCATCACGCTTCCGTCTGCAAGCGCCGGCGACGGCTGGGGGGTAAACGGCTCATCCGTAAGCGCGCGCCTCATGGACTCGGGCAGTTTATCAGCAATAGCAAAAATAAATCCCAGTTTCATAGGCATCTTTGTACGGAAGATGCATTGCGGCGTGATCTTGAACCGGCCGCACAAATATTTCTCCAGCTCTTTTCCCAAAGGCGCAGCCGTCTCCAGCCGTACCACTGCCATCCTTCTTCTCTTGTGCAGAGTCTCCTTCATGATAAAGCGAAAATCCTCGTGATCCTCAAACGCCTCGTCATCCGGTGAAACATCAGCATTTCTTGTCACACAGATATAATTTTTATCTGATACCTGATACTGCTCAAAAACAAGCTCAAGATATTCCATGATGACTTTTTCCATACGGATGTACCGGATGTCATGGCCGGGCA
>DXCD01000078.1 GCA_019116185.1 Candidatus Mediterraneibacter stercorigallinarum | reverse complement strand
AATCTCGTCAAAAAGCTCCTTTGAGTCTTCAATCGTTTCCTTCAGTTCCTGTATCTTTTCTTCCTTTTCCCTTATTTCCTCGGAAGCATGATCCTTATTCGAATCCAGCTCTCTTAATTCTGCTTCGAACTTTCCGATCTCTTCTTCGATACGGGAAATATTTTCCAGTATAAACACATTCTGCTGTTCCAGGGCAGCAAGAGCGAGATGTACTTCCTCAGACTGCTTCAGCTGAAGGCTCTCAGCCTGCTTTTCTTCCTCCAGCATGCCCTGGAGTTCTTCGATCCTTGCATTCAGATCCTGTTCCAGACTCTCTGACGTCTCCAGCTCCATCTGGATGGACTCTTCATTATCCTGGATCTCCCGGAGCTCCTGTTCCAGCTTCTGCTGCTCAGCTGTATACCTGGCGCAGCGCTGTTTCGCCTCCTCCATCCGGGTATGCGTCTGCTCTACATTCATCTTTGCAGTATTTTCAAGGACAGACGCCTTTCTGAGCTCCTGCTGGATCTCGTCGATCGTATTATAGCATCCCCCGCGCTCTGCTTTGATCCGGCTGACTTCCTGCTCCATGGCATCCATGTCTGCCTTCAGCATTACAACGGTCTTTTCAAACTCCTCGATCTCCCTGCGCCTGCTCAAGAGATTGCTGGAATTCTTAAACGCGCCTCCGGTCATGGACCCGCCGGGGTTGATCAGCTCGCCCTCCAAGGTGACAAGTCTCAGGGATTGGTGATATTTACGCGCGATGGCAATACCGTCATCAATGGTACGCACAACAATGGTGCGCCCTAAAAGCTGCGCTGCCAGCCCCTCGAACTGTTTCTCCACATGGACGAGGGTATTTGCAAGCCCGATCACGCCCTTTTCCCTCAGCGCCTCTTCATTCCTCAGGCCTGTGCTCCCTCTCATGCTGGTAAGCGGGAGGAATGTCGCCCTGCCGAACTTATTCTTCTTTAAGAATGCGATCATGCGCTTAGCTGTCTCTTCATTATCTGTAACGATATTCTGAATGCTTCCTCCCAGGGCGGTCTCAATGGCGATCTCGTACTCCTTGTCCACCTTGATGATATCTGCGACCACGCCGATCAGCCCTTTTTCCTTCTCCTTGTTGGCCATGACCCTGCGGATGCTGTTTCCATACCCGTCGTACCGCTCTGTAATATTTTTTAAAGATTCCAGGCGGGATGATTCCCTGTGATACGCAGTCTGTCCGATCCGCAGCTTCTCCTGCTTCTCGTTCAGTTCCTTCTGAAGCCTTGCGATCTCCTGTTCATTTTCAGAGATCTCCGCGTTATATCCTGCGATCGTTTCCTGGACTTTTCCCAGTTCTTCTTCGTATTCTTTCAGGCGGGCTGCCTGCCGTTCTTCCTCAGCAGACACCTCCAGGATATTCCTCGCCAGCACGCTTTTTTGTGTCGCGATCTGCTCTTTTGTCGTGTCATAGTGCTGGATCTTGGCTTTTGTGGAAGCCCGGTTCCCGAGGATATCCATGATCTCCTGTTTCCTGCCCTCGATCTCAGCCGTATGCTCCGCGATCTGTGACTGAACTTCAATCAGCCGGCCCTTTGCCTCGGTATCCTGTGCTGACGCTTCGCTTAATTTTTCCTGTACTTCCTGTTTTTCCTTCTCTAAAGAACGCTTCTGTTCTTCTCTGGTATCCACCTCAACGCGGACTGCATTCGAGCGGTTGCCGTAATGCTCGTCATTCATGCGGACTGTATTGATCTGCTCCTTTAAGACATTGATCTGTCCTTCCAGCTGCTGTTTTAAGAGATTTGTCTCATTGAGCTGATTTTTTGCGGTCTCAATGGCAAGGTCGATTTCCTCCACCTCATCCTCAATAGCCTCATACTCGGCTTTCATCTCCTCGTAGCGCTGATTGGATTCTTCCATCTCAGATGCAGCGATATCGTATTTCTCTTCCACCTCTTTCATCCGTTCCCGGATGCGCTCTTCCTCGAGGAGGAACATATTGATATCATACGTCTTCAGTTCTTCTTTTTTCTTCAGATATTCCCTCGCTGTCTCAGACTGCTTCTCAAGCGGCCCTAACTGTTTCTCCAGCTCCTGCAGAATGTCATTGACACGGGTCAGGTTCATCCGCTCTTCTTCCAGCTTCTTGACAGAAAGATTCTTCCGGCGCTTAAACTTTACGATTCCCGCCGCCTCGTCAAAAAGCTCTCTTCGCTCCTCCGGCTTTCCGCTTAAGATCTTGTCGATCTGTCCCTGTCCGATAATCGAATATCCTTCTTTTCCGATACCCGTGTCATAGAACATCTCATTGATATCCTTCAATCGGCACGCCGCCCCGTTGATCAGATACTCGCTCTCACCGGAGCGGTATAATTTACGGGTCACGGTCACTTCCTCATAGTCTACCGGAAGCTGATGGTCCGAATTGTCAAGGGTGATTGCCACAGAGGCATAGCTTAAGGGCTTCCGGTTCTCTGTCCCGGAGAAAATGACATCCTGCATGCTCCCGCCGCGGAGCTGCTTCACCCTCTGCTCCCCCAGCACCCAGCGCACCGCGTCCGCCACGTTGCTCTTTCCGCTTCCGTTTGGCCCGACGATCCCGGTGATCCCGTTGTGAAAGTCAAATTTTATTTTGTTTGCAAAGGATTTGAATCCTTGTACTTCTATGTTTTTTAAATACATATAACACCTTCTCTATTTCTGTTTCCGAAGGCTTAAGATCGCCTCATACGCCGCCTGCTGTTCTGCCGCCTTCTTTGTCCTTCCCACGCCTTTGCCCGACACACGGTCTCCGATCAGGACTTCCACGTAGAAGGATTTATTGTGGTCAGGACCTTCTTCCTTGACCAGCCGGTAGGTGATGATCCCGGCTTTCTTTGCCTGTACCATTTCCTGAAGGATAGTTTTACTATCATAAAAGAGCTTCTTATCCTCAAGATCCGTCAATACAAATTTGTGGATGAACTCTTTTGCACTAGTAAAACCACCATCCAGGTACACAGCGCCGATCAGCGCTTCCATTGCGTCAGAAGTCACCGAATCCCTGAGTCTTCCTCCGGTCGCTTCCTCTCCTTTTCCAAGAAGAAGGTAGCCGCCCAGGCCGATATCTCTCGCGCAGAGCGCCAGCGACGGTTCACACACCATGCTCGCCCTTGTCTTTGTCAGCTCTCCCTCCGGCATTTTCGGAGATTCTCGGAACAAAAACTCGCTCGATACCAGCTCCAGCACAGCGTCTCCCAGAAATTCCAGCCTCTCATTACACTTATATTTGGGAAGGTTCTTTTCGTTCGTGAAAGAACTGTGCATCATAGCCCGCTCAAGCAGCGAAAAATCCCGAAATGTATATCCGATCTTCTGTTCCAGTTCTTTTAATTTATTCTTCATCTGCTATTTCCCTCTATGAAAACGAAAAAGCCCACAGGGGCTTTTTCATTCTAATGATCCATTACTTATTCCACTGCTTTTTTGATCTGGTCAACCGCGTCCTGAACTGTTACGATTTTCTCTGCCTCTTCGTTGTCGATCTCTATATCGAACTCTTCCTCGATTCCCATGATGATCTGGAAAATGTCCAGTGAATCCGCGCCCAGGTCATCTACAAATGTAGTATCCGGTTTAATCTCATCTTTCTGTACATTGAGCACATCCGCAATGATCTCCTGAAGTTTTTCAAATTCCATAACTGACTCCTCCTAAATTCACTCATTTTCTGTTGTTTCGTCCTGCGTCTCCTGAATAGCTGCTTTTATTTTTTCATTTATTTTCTGTTGTTTAAATGTGACGCACTGGATTATCGAATTACACACCTCTTTGGAAGCGGAACTTCCATGTGTCTTAACTACAAGACCTTTCAGCCCCAGCAGCGGCGCGCCGCCGTACTCGCTGGCATCAAAGTCCTTCAATGTGGCCTTCAGCGCCGGTTTCACCAGAAGGGCTCCGATCTTGCTGCGCAGGCTGGACATCATTCCTGCCTTCACCTTCTTCATCAGGGCACCGCCCACGCCTTCGTAGAGTTTAAGGATCACGTTTCCGACAAAAGCTTCACACACGATAACATCCACATTTCCATATGGGATCTCTCTCGCTTCCACGCTTCCGACGAAATTGATGTCCTTGCATGCTTTCAGAAGCGGAAAAGTCTCTTTCACCAGGGCATTTCCCTTTTCCTCTTCTGCGCCAATATTAACGATGCCGACTGTGGGATTTTTCTTTCCCATAACACTTTCCATGTAAATAGACCCCATTTTTGCAAACTGCACAAGATGCGAGGGTCTGGCATCCACATTTGCCCCGCAGTCAATAAGCAGGGACACTCCCTTCAAAGTAGGAAGCAGCGGTGCAAGCGGCGGTCTCTCCACGCCTTTTATCCTCCCGACAAGCACCTGGCCGCCCACAAGGACTGCCCCGGTGCTGCCCGCTGAAACAAACGCGTCAGCTTCACCGTTCTTCACGAGTTTCATCGCCACTACAATAGAAGAATCCTTTTTGCCGCGGATCGCTTTCACAGGCGGTTCTGCCGTCTCGATCACCTCCGCAGCATTCACAATCCGGATCTGCTCCTCAGGATAAGTGTACTTCTCTAATTCCTTCTTTATCACACCCTCCTGACCTGTCAGCAGAACCTGAATGTCTTTCCTCTGCTGTACTGCCTCCACAGCGCCCTTTACGATCTCAGCCGGCGCATTATCGCCGCCCATTGCATCGAGCGCCACTCTCGTAATATCAGACATCTTCCTTCCTCC
>DXCD01000077.1 GCA_019116185.1 Candidatus Mediterraneibacter stercorigallinarum | reverse complement strand
GTCTGACCCCGTTCACAAATCCTTCACATTATTTATACAAACGCTTTTACTTTCTCGTAAATACTATCTGTATCCAGCCCGTATTTCTTGATCAGTTCTAATGCCGGTCCCGATTCGCCGAACACATCGTTGATTCCGATCTTCAGCACCCTGGCCGGGGCCTTCTCGCAGATCACGTCGCACACAGCGCTTCCCAGTCCTCCGATCACTGAATGTTCCTCAACTGTAACGACTTTCCCGGTCTCCACTGCCGCTGCTGCCACAAGCTCTTCATCCAGCGGTTTGATCGTATGAATATTAATGACCTTTGCGTCAATGCCGTCCGCCGCAAGCTTTTCAGCTGCCTCCAGACAGTTGTTCACCGGAAGTCCCGTAGCTATGATCGTGACATCTTTTCCTTCGCGTAATACAACGCCTTTTCCAAGCTCGAATTTATAATCCGGCCTGTCGTTGATCACCGGCACAGCCAAACGGCCAAATCTCATATAGACCGGTCCGTCATGGTCATAAGCGGCACGGACCGCTGCTCTTCCTTCTATATAATCAGAAGGGTTGATCACAACCATCCCGGGGATTGATCTCATCAGGGCAATATCCTCATTGCACTGATGGGTCGCTCCGTCCTCTCCTACTGAAATACCGGCATGAGAAGCGCCGATCTTCACATTCAGGTGGGGATAGCCGATGGAATTTCTTACCTGCTCATAAGCCCTTCCGGCTGCGAACATTGCAAATGAACTCGCAAACGGCACCTTGCCTGCTGCCGCAAGTCCTGCCGCAACACCCATCATATTCGCCTCTGCGATGCCGCAGTCGATAAATCTCTCCGGAAATACCTCGGCAAATTTTCCTGATCTTGTCGCCTCAGCAAGGTCAGCGTCAAGCACAACGATATCTTCATGCACTTTTCCCAGTTCGATCAATTCTGCTCCATAGCTGTCTCTTGTTGCAATTTTCTTTACATCTGACATAACGCTTCACCTGCCTTTTCCAGATCTGCCATCGCGATCTTATATTCTTCATCATTCGGCGCTTTTCCGTGCCATCCCGCCTCATTTTCCATGAAGGAGACACCTCTTCCCTTCAGCGTCTTTGCGATGATCGCCGTCGGCTGCCCTTTTACGGTCCTCGCCTCATTCATGGCAGACTCGATCTGCTCAAAATCATTTCCGTCAATATTAATCACGTGGAAATTAAAAGCCTCGAATTTCTTATCAATCGGATAGGGAGAATTAACCTTGTCGACCGCTCCATCGATCTGAAGGTTATTATTATCCACAATGACGACAAGATTGTCTAATTTGTGGTGCGCGGCCAGCATCGCAGCCTCCCACACCTGTCCTTCCTGAATCTCTCCGTCTCCAAGCAGCGTATAAACCCTGTAAGATGCGCCTGAAAGCTTCGCCGCGATCGCCATCCCTACAGCAGCGGAAATTCCCTGGCCAAGAGAACCGGAAGACATGTCCACTCCCGGAACCTGTTTCATATCAGGATGACCCTGGAGATAAGAACCTGTATGCCGGAGCGTCACCAGATCCTCCTTCGGAAAATATCCTCTTTCCGCAAGTGCGGAATAGAGTCCCGGCGCTGTATGCCCTTTGGACAGCACGAATCGGTCGCGGTCCTCCTTATCCGGCTCCTTCGGATCGATATTCATCTCCTCAAAATACAGGTAAGTAAAGATCTCCGCCGCAGACAGTGATCCGCCCGGATGTCCGGCCTTCGCACTGTGAACAGCGGTCACGATATCCTTACGGACCTCATTTGCAATTTTCATCAGCTTTAATTTGTCCATAGTATCTCCTTTTCTGAATTTTCTGAATGCTTTTTTCCAAGGAGTCTGCCCCCTTCCGGAAAGTACACAGTACCGTTCATAAACTCTTTACCATTATTCCCCAAATACTGCTCTATAATCTTCCTGAAATTTTCTGATCCCGGCATCTGTCAGCGGATGATGTGTCATCTGCTCGATTACCTTATATGGTACAGTTGCAATATCTGCCCCTGCCAGCGCGCAGTCTGTAATGTGCATCGGATTGCGCACACTCGCCGCAATGATCTCGGTCTCGATTCCTGCCACGGCAAAAATCTCTGCGATCTCTTCAACCAGTTCAACGCCCCTTACGGAAATATCATCGAGGCGTCCGAGGAATGGCGAAACATATGCAGCCCCTGCCCTTGCCGCGAGAAGCGCCTGATTTGCCGTGAAGATCAGAGTCACATTTGTCTTGATCCCTTCAGCTGCAAGTACTTTCACTGCCTTAAGGCCTTCGACTGTCATAGGAATCTTAACCACCATATTCGGATGGAGCTTCGCGATCTCGCGCCCCTCCCGGATCATTCCTTCTGCATCCGTGGTCGTTGCCTTCACTTCCCCGCTGATCGGACCGTCCACTATGGAAGCGATCTCCTGAATCACTTCTTCAAATTCTCTTCCTTCTTTTGCAATGAGCGACGGGTTTGTCGTCACGCCGCAGATCACGCCCATGTCATTCGCTTTTCTTATGTCATCTACATTGGCAGTATCAATAAAAAATCTCATTTCAAGCTCCTTCCTGATAATGAACAGATGATATATTGCCGCCTTGATTATATCTATTAATAAAAGGCTGGTCAACTACTGTTGTCTGTATTCAGCCTGATTGCCGTGTTTTTCTTTACATACAATCCCGCTTCAGAGTTCCGTCCTTCCTTCCAGCGCCCGTAGCAATGTAACTTCATCAATATATTCCAGGTCTCCTCCCACAGGCACGCCGCTGGCAATCCTGCTGACCTTGATTCCCACGGGTTTGATGAGTTTGCTGATGTACATGGCCGTTGTCTCGCCTTCCAGGCTGGAGTTCGTTGCGATAATCACCTCATCCACATCCCCCTGAAGACGCTCCATCAGCTCTTTTAACCGGATATCCCCGGGACCGATGCCGAGCATCGGCGAGATCGCCCCGTGAAGCACGTGATAGACCCCGTTATATTTCCCGGTCTTCTCATATGCAGCCAGATCCCGCGGTGTCTCAACCACCATGATCGTCTTCTTATCCCGTTCGTCATTACTGCATATCGGGCAGATCTCCCTATCCGTAAGCGTACAGCATACCTTGCAGTACCTGACATTCTTTCTTGCCTCCACGATCGTCTGCGCCAGCCCTTCTACCTGATCCAGCGGCATGTTGATAACGTGAAATGCCAGACGCTGAGCGGATTTGCTCCCGATCCCCGGCAGGCGGGAAAATTCCTCGATCAGCCTGCTGATCTGGTTACTGTAATAATCCATCTCTGTTTCTCCTCTGTTGCCAAACACAAATTGAAAGGGGTCTGCTTGCATCTGCCCGACCCCTTTTTGTTCTTAATTTCATAATATTCTGATTATTTTCCCTATAGGGGTCTGACCCCTTTTAAGAAAATTGTCAGAACATTCCCGGCATTCCGCCGCCAAGCCCGCCTGTCAGTTTGGACATTGCGGCTCCTGTCTCCTCATCTACCTGTCGGATCGCCTCATTCGTCGCTGCCACGATCAGGTCTTCCAGCATCTCGATATCCTCAGGATCAACGACTTCTTCTGCCAGCTTTACTTTCAGCACTTCTCTCTTGCCGGATACAGTTACTTCAACTGCCCCGCCGCCTGCTGCCGCGGTGAATTCCTTAGCCTCGAGCTCTTTCTGCTGCTCTTCCATCTGGCGCTGCATTCTCTGCGCCTGTTTCATCAGATTTGCCATATTTCCCGGCATTCCGCCGCCCGGGAATCCGCCTCTCTTTGCCATATCAGTCCTCCACTATTATCTCCATATTGATCTTCTGTTCTATATCAACAAATGTGTCTTCAAAATGTCTGCCTTCTTCAACATGACGCACTTCAACTTCCACTTTCTTGCCGATCTTCTGCTCGATCAGCCCTTCCAGCTCCTGTACATGGTCCTCTCTGCCGACCACGCTCGCTGCCAGAGTATCCGGCAGCACGATGAGCAGCCGGTTGTCTCCTCCGAGACTTAAACGCGCTTTCTTCAGATATCCTCTGACCATGCCCGAAGCCTCATCCGCAATGGAGCGGAAATTCTTAACGACTTCCTGCACGTCTTCAGGGATTGCATTCGGAAGCTCCGGTCTCTGCCCGCTGTTCCTGCCCCCGGGACCATATTCCCCGGGCATCCCGCTGCCTTCACCGCCCGGGACGCCGTCTGCGTTTACATACACAATGCGCTCCTGCGCATTCGCGGCAGCCGCCATCCCCTTCTCAACCTTCTCTTCCACAGCGCGGATACGGTCGAGAAGTGTATCCTGATCCGGCTCCATGGCCGGCGTACACAGTTTGATCAGCGCTACTTCCAGCATGACTCTCTTCTGGGTCGCATATTTCAACTGTCCTGACAGCTCAGAGAAAATACGGATATAACGGAACAGCATATCCGGTTCTACCATCTGAGCTTCTTCCTTAAGCTGCATCATATTTTCTGTCGATACATCCAGAACATCCTCTATATTATCAGAAGTTTTTACCAGAAGCAAGTTCCGAAGATACCATGTAAAATCCGCGGCAAGCTGGCTCAGCTCACGCCCCTGCATGACCAGGTCCTCTACCACGTCCAGCACGCCGGACACATCTCTTTCAATGACTTTGCGCAGAAGCTGGCTGAACACGTCCGTGTCCACTGCCCCCAGTACTTCGAGCACATTATCATAAGTAAGCTTCTGTCCCAGATAGAATGCGATGCACTGATCCAGGAGACTCAGCGCGTCACGCATGGAGCCGTCCGCAGCTTTCGCGATATAGCGGAGCGCTTTGTCTTCCACATCCACATGCTCCGCGTCCATGAGTTCCTTCATCCGGTCCGTGATCGTCTCTATGCTGATCCGCCTGAAATCATAGTGCTGGCACCGTGACAGGATAGTGATCGGTATCTTATGCACCTCCGTGGTTGCCAGGATAAAGATCACATACTCCGGCGGTTCCTCCAGCGTCTTAAGGAGCGCATTGAACGCGCCTATGGAAAGCATATGCACCTCGTCAATGATATAGACTTTATACCTTCCTTCTGTAGGGCGGTACGCCACTTCCTCCCGGATCTCACGGATATTGTCCACGCCATTGTTGGATGCAGCGTCGATCTCGATCACGTTCATGGAAGTCCCCGCCGCAATTGACCTGCACATCTCGCATTCTCCGCATGGACTTCCGTCCACCGGGTGTTCACAGTTGACCGCCTTTGCAAATATCTTTGCCACGGTCGTCTTCCCGGTTCCCCTTGTACCGCAGAAAAGATACGCATGCCCGATACGGTTCGCTTTGATCTGGTTCTGCAATGTTGTAATAATATGATCCTGTCCCTTGACATCTCCGAACTCCGAGGGACGGAACTTTCTGTAAAGTGCCGTATATGACATGTGTTACACCTCTTGATTATTCATCTCCAAAGCTGATCCCGATCATCCTTGCTTCTTTGATCAGGCTGCAGTTCGGATCAACATATTTTAACTTGCCGGCCACTTCTTCCAGCGGGACTTTTATCGTCTCTCCGCCTTTGAGTCCGACCATGTAGCCGAACTTTCCTTCCAGGATCAATTCCGCTGCCTTCGCTCCGACTCTTGTGGCAATCACCCTGTCATATGCGCACGGCTCGCCGCCTCTCTGTGTATGCCCGGGCACTGTGATCCGGACTTCCTTGTCCGTCTCCTTCTCGATCTGTTCTGCCAGTTCATATGCGATTGAAGGATATTTCCTCTTTGCCAGCTTTTCCTTGTACTCTTTTTTCTTTAACTTTGCGTCTTCCTTAGAAATCGCTCCCTCTGCAACTGCAAGGATCGTAAACGGCTTGCCTGCTTTGGAACGGCCGTTGATCACCTTGGTAATGGACTTGATATCATACGGGATCTCCGGAAGCAGGATAATGTCCGCTCCGCCCGCGATTCCCGCGTGAAGTGTCACATGTCCCACTTTGTGGCCCATAACTTCTATAATAAATACACGGCTGTGAGATGTTGCCGTTGTATGGATCCGGTCGATCGTATCTGTTGCGATATCTACCGCGCTCTGGAAGCCGAACGTCATCTCTGTTCCCCAGAGATCATTGTCAATGGTCTTGGGAAGTGTAATCACATTGAGCCCCTCTTCTCTCAGCAGGTTCGCCGTCTTGTGTGTTCCATTCCCTCCGAGAATCACAAGACAGTTGAGGTTGAGCTTATGGTAGGTATGCTTCATTGCCTCTACCTTGTCAAGCCCGTCCTTGTCCGGCACGCGCATCAGCTTAAACGGCTGCCTGGACGTCCCGAGGATTGTGCCGCCTCTTGTCAGTATTCCAGAGAAATCCCTGGATGTAAGCATACTGAAATCCGCATAGATAAGCCCCTTATATCCGTCCTTAAATCCGTAGATTTCCACGTCATCGCGCTTAGAGCAGATTCCTTTTACCACGCCGCGCATTGCCGCGTTCAATGCCTGGCAGTCCCCGCCGCTTGTCAACATTCCGATTCTCAACATAATAACACGTCCTCCTTTATCTTACCGGCATTTACTTATATATCCGTTTATATCCGTCCCGCATCCCGTAACAGAAGCACCATAAGCAGACCGGCGTTATACGACTGTTTATTATTATACTCCATTTATCTGGGCGGAACAAGAAGAAACAGCGCTGTAAACGCACCCTGCATGCCCTATGGGCAATTTAACTGTACATTTACAGCGCTGTGTTATTTTATATGATTATACCAATATCGGCACTTTATAATCTCTTAAGGAGAGCCTCTCTCTCTTCCTCATAACCCGGTTTTCCGAGCAGTGCGAACATGTTTCTCTTATAGCTCTCAACACCCGGCTGGTTGAACGGATTAACGCCGAGTAAGTATCCGCTCACGCCGCATGCGAACTCAAAGAAATAGAACAGCTCGCCCAGATAATATTCATTCTGCTCCGGGATCTTTACCATCAGGTTCGGCACATTTCCGTCCGTGTGCGCAAGGATCGTACCGTTCATTGCACTCTTATTGATAAAGTCCACGTTTTTGCCTGCAAGATAATTCAGTCCGTCCAGATCAACCGGCTCTTCATTGATCACGATCTCTTCCCTGGACTTTTCTACATTAAGAACAGTCTCGAACAGGATTCTGTTTCCGTCCTGGATGAACTGACCCATAGAATGCAGGTCCGTGGTAAGGTCTACGGATGCCGGGAAGATTCCCTTCTGGTCCTTGCCCTCGCTCTCTCCGTAGAGCTGCTTCCACCACTCAGATACATAGTGAAGGCTCGGCTCGTAATTCGCCAGAACTTCCACTGTCTTTCCTTTGCGGAGCAGGATATTCCGGATCGCAGCATACTGCATCGCGTCATTTTCTGCGAAATCATTTTCCAGCGCTGCTTTTCTTCCTGCTGCCGCGCCTTCCATCAGCTTATCGATATCCGCGCCGCTCACAGCGATCGGAAGCAGGCCCACCGCGGTAAGTACTGAGAAACGACCTCCCACGTCATCCGGCACGACGAATGTCTCATATCCCTCTTCTGTGGCCAGATTCTTAAGCGCTCCTCTCGCTTTGTCCGTGGTTGCATAGATCCTCTTCGCCGCTTCTTCCTTGCCGTACTTCTTCTCCAGTAATTCTTTGAATACACGGAAGGCGATCGCCGGCTCTGTGGTTGTACCGGACTTGGAAATCATGTTGATGGAGAAATCACGGTCTCCGACCACATCGATCAAATCTTTGATATACGTACTGCTGATGCTGTTTCCTACATAATAGATCTCCGGAGCTTTCCTGATCTCCTTTGACACCACATTTGCAAAAGAATGTCCGAGGAACTCGATCGCAGCCCTTGCTCCAAGGTAAGATCCGCCGATGCCGATCACGAGCAGGACTTCTGAATCCTGACGGATCTTCTCAGCCGCTTTCTTGATACGCGCGAACTCCTCTTTGTCATAGTCTACCGGAAGGTCGATCCATCCCAGGAAATCATTCCCCGCTCCGGTCCTTGCGAGCAGCTTGTCCTTTGCCTGAGCGGCAAGCTCGCTCATATACTGCATCTCATGCTCCTGCACAAACCCACATGCTTTTGAATAGTCAAATGTTACTTTGCTCATCATTATCCTTCCTCTCTGATATCCTCTGATATCACTGTCTTCATTTGAAGCCCGGTGCCGGAAGTCGGGCGGCATCCGATACTCTATGGATATTTTACCAAATCTGTATTCCTTATTCAAGTAGAACACAGGGATTCAAAAATCCGTTCCTAAGCAAGAAACTCTTCTAAAATCTGACGGATCGCCTCCTCCCTCAATGCTGTCCTGTCGCTGTCAGTATTATTTTCCGCACTGTGCAGCGCCTGTCCGGCAAGTCCGCTCCTCTCAGCCGCCCTCGGCTCGCCTTCGATATTGATGGGAAGGCTTTCCTCCCGCATCCCCCGGGCAGCAGCGCTGACTTGATCCCCTCCCGCCTTCACGGTTCCTGCGGCTTCTCCCCGTGATCCATGTGAAGCATAGACTGCCTGTTCCGGCTGTGCTTCAGACTGTGCAGATGACTGTGTGGCAGACTGTATGACAGACTGTGCATCCTGCTGTGCCCCTGCCGGGCTGCCGGCCTGCGCGGCTGACTGCGCTCCTGCCTGGGCTGTCCGGCCCGTCCGGACTCTTTTCCTGGTACCCTCTTCCTGCCCCCTTGCGTCCGGCAGGGGCTGAAATCCGTTTTTCCCTCCATTTTCCGCAGCGATCACATCAATGGATTCCCTCTCTCTCTGGTTCTGTTTCTTCAGACGGAAGGCGCAAATATTCTCCAGATAATCCACCATATACATTTTGACTGCATTTATTTTATAAGGTTCATCGGACAGCCGCATGACAACAGAGAGCAGCACCATCTCCGCAATGCCTGCTGCGATATATTGATAAACAGTCTCCGTAAGACCGGATGAAAGGTAGTGAACCGACGCCCCCAGCGCCGCCAGTATCCCCGCAAACCACACAGATAGAACTTCAATCTGCCGCCACGTGTGGATACGGAACAGAAATCCCCTGTATTCATATATGTATTTCTCTACAAACGCGTCAACATTTTCCACTGAGTCGTGGATCATGCACGCGTGCTCATATTTGGCTCTCACGAGCTTTATCAGCCGGTGTGTACTCTTCGGCATGTTTCCCGCCGCTCTCACCAGCCTGTACAATGTCAGCTGGTTAATGATCTTCGCCAGAATCCCCAGCACTCCGATCCCTGTCATCAGATAAATGATGACACGGGAATCTCCCGCCAATCCTTCTAACATAGCAAACCCTCCTGTTTATTTAATATCCACAATGTTTCTGTCCTGTGACAGTCCGACTTGTGTTTGTGGACATTATAGCCCATCCTTCCCGGATTGTCCGCAAAAACCGTTCTACATAATTCTACACGCAGATCCCCACTGCAGCAGGCTTTTAAGAGCCCTGATTTCTGTCCTTAAGAGGCTGATATTAAGCTGATATCAACTTAGAACCCCTTTTCGCAGAGCCGTCCAATACCTCGTCAATCATCCGGACAAACCTGTACTTTTCTCTTATTAAAAATGTCGCATTCCTGCAGATCCGAACGAACAATGGCGGAAAGATTTTCGGAAGCCCGATAAATCGGAAACTGCCTGATAAATCGGAATTGATAAATCGGATATTTGTGTTTTTTATCCTGATTTGATATAATGCTCCCTGATAAGGAGGTATGTGACCATGGATTATAGACCGAAAGGGGTCTGTTCACAGCAGATCCATTTTGACATTGTAGACAACAAAGTAACTAACGTATCTTTTCGCGGCGGATGCAGCGGAAACTTACAGGGAATTTCCCGGCTGATCGAAGGCATGGACGTAAATGAAGCAATTTCCCGTATTGAGGGCATTAAGTGCGGATTTAAGGCAACTTCCTGCCCGGATCAGCTCGCGCAGGCATTAAAAGAGGCTGTCGCAGGCCAGGCTTAAAATACCAAGCGTATGTATCTTGACAGTCAGTTCCCTTGCCTCTATAATAAATACATACCGAATGTATGTTAATGAGAGGAGCTGACTGTATGGCGCGAAACAAATATCCGGAAGTAACAGTGGAAAAGATATTGGATGCGGCCCAGCGTCTCTTTTTGGAAAAAGGGTATGACAACACGACCATCCAGGATATTGTCAATGAATTAGACGGCTTATCAAAAGGAGCCGTTTATCACCATTTTAAATCCAAAGAAGAGATCATGGACGCGGTGAGTGACCGGATGTTTACCGCGAACAATCCCTTTGAGGCTGTTCGCAGGCGTTCTGATCTGAATGGCCTGCAGAAACTCCGGGAAGCGATCCGGCTGAATCAGTCCGACGAAGCCCGAACCAATATGACCATACAGTCGATTCCTATCACAAGGAATCCCCGGCTTTTGGTGGAGATGATCGAATCCAACCGGCGCATCCTGACTCCATATTATCTGGAACTGCTGGAAGAGGGGAACAAGGATGGCTCGCTTCATACGGAATATGCCAAAGAAATCGCCGAATTACTCCCATTACTTACCAGCCTGTGGCTTCTTCCAAATGTTTTTCCGGCTGACAAAGAAGGGATGAAGCATAAATTCTATTTTCTCGGAGATATGCTGGAGAAAATGGGCGTCCCTCTCATGGATGATTCTATCTATGCTTTGGTTGAAGAATTTTTTGATAAGATGCCCGATGAGAAATAAAGTTGCCGCAAGGCAATTTTATTTTAACAACATACATTCATTCAGACGGTATTTAAATATGCCGTATTTATTTTTTCTATTATACATACCGTCGGTTGGTATTGAAAGGAAACGAAAATGAATCAGAAACTTTTTACCCGTAACTTTACTTTTTTAATTCTAGGACAGGTAAGCTCGCTGATTGGAAATTATACATTGAAATTCGCCCTGTCCATGTATGTACTGGAACAGACAGGATCAGCTTCAATCTTTGCAGGGCTGCTGGCTCTGTCACTGCTGCCCACCATTCTGCTTTCCCCATTTGGCGGTATCCTTGCAGACAGGGCGGACCGCCGCAATATCATGGTCGCGCTGGACACCCTTTCCGGTCTGTCCGTCATTATTGCCGCTTTCATCCTGCCCCTCGGACAAGAAATCATTGTAATCGGTGCTCTGCTGGTTGTCCTTTCTATACTGGGAGCTTTTGAATCGCCCACAGTGCAGGCATGTGTCCCGCAAATGCTCTCAGGGGACAATATTATAAAGGGAAATGCTGTCGTCAATCAGGTGGCGTCCATTGCTTCATTGATCACCCCTTTTTTGGGAAGTATTTTTTATACCGCGTTTGGCATTCAGCCCGTATTTTATGCTGCAGCGGCATGCTTCTTTATAACAGCTCTTCTCGAATGCTTTATCCGGCTGACCTATAATAACCCCGGATATAAGATGAAAATCAGCACGGTCATAATGGGAGATCTTTCCGAAAGTATGCGTTTTCTTCGCCGTGAGCAGCCCAACATCTTGAAGCTTCTCCTGCTCGCTGCATTAGTCAGCCTGTTTGTGGCTGGAACTGCTGTGGTAGGCTTTCCCTATCTTGTACGCACAGTGCTGGGGCTGTCTGCAGAACACTATGGCATGGCAGAAAGTGCAATGGGCATTGCCTCTGTTTTGGGCAGTCTGCTCGTTGCCGTATTGTCGGCAAAACTTCACCCTCGCTATATGTCTATTGCATTTGTAGCTGTCGGATTCTGCCTGATCCCATGTGGTATTGCATTCCTCCTGCCTGCAGGCGCCTTTGCCCGTTATATTATTCTCCTTCTTTTGTTCTGCGCCTGCCAGCTTGGGTGCAGCTTTTTCTCTACATATGCTATTTCTGTCATACAGGAGCGTACACCTGAACACCTGATGGGCAAAGTCATGTCCTATGTATTTACCCTCTCCATGTGCGCCCAGCCGATCGGCCAGATCGTTTACGGAGCTTTGTTTGATCAGTTCTCAGATAGTGTCTATTGGGTCCTGATCCCGAGCGGCATTATAGTGTGCGTGATTGGAATGGCTTCCAGCAAATTTTTTGCAAAGCTTGAAACATAAATGTGGACTTAACTGCTCAGAGGCAGCGGAATCTCCCGCTGCCTCTGCTAAATGTACACTCTGCTATTCTCCAGAAATCCCTTCCCCTGTCTTTTTCTGAGAAGAAGTCTTTTCTTTCTCAATTTCATCTGCTAATTCCTGAATCGTATCTGTATCCTCTTCCAGAATCTCAGCTATTGCATCTATGTTCATTCCTTTTTCCAGCTTTTTCCTTGTCTGCTCTTTCAATTTACCGCGGGCGCCCCGACGCAGCGCGCTTCTCATCTGAGAGTTATAATCTCGTACTGCTTTCTCTCTCGCTTCATAATCCAGACGCTTTAATTCATCCGCGCTGAGCTTCTGCAGTTCTTCATATGCAATCCCAATATATTCATTTGTCTTTGCCATATCTTCGAACTCCTCCCTGCTCTTCCCGCCAAAAAACCGCATCCACAAAATAATCTCTTCCTCGTCCTGCATTTTTTGAGGCAGCTTCTTGAGTTCCAGTATCTGGATCTCCATGAGATCCGTATACTTCTTCCCTGTCTTCTCGTCACAGAAGCTGATCCTCCGGCAGCACACGTCGTCATCAGTAAAATGAATAAAATCCAGAATGCTCACATGGACACACTTTTTCAGTTCTTCGTAAGAATCCCCTTTTTTTAGCTGTCCAGTAAACGTTTTTCCCAAATAGAAGAGAACTCTTGCATTCCAGTAGTCAAAGTACGCCACCTGCATCTCCATATCGATCTGCGTTCCATTCTGAAGAAGGACCAAAACATCCAGTATTCCCAGCTTGTCATTACCATATTCCCTCTTTAATGTCGTTGGAAGTAATGTTGTCTTACTGATCTCATTTCGGGCTGCACCTCAATAATGCAGCGATAAATCCTTTTCTCACATCAGGATGATCCATAAGATTTTTAAAGCAGATATCGACGGTGGGAAGCATTATAAAATTG
>DXCD01000076.1 GCA_019116185.1 Candidatus Mediterraneibacter stercorigallinarum | reverse complement strand
AGGGGTCTGACCCCGGTTCGACAAGATTTCACACAAAGGAGTGATCCACGTATTATGCAAAGTTCAATTTCGAAAGAACTCTCTCAATTCCTGGAAAACAGCCCATCTTGTTTCCACGCCATAGACAATATAAAAAACATTCTTTTAAGGGAACAATTCATACAGTTACAAGAAAATGAAAAATGGCAGCTTCGCAGAGGCTGCAGATATTTTGTCACTCGAAATGATTCATCTGTTATCGCTTTCACCGTACCGGAGCAAGATATATCTGGTATGCGAATCATTGCCAGCCACAGCGATTCTCCTGCTTTTAAGATCAAAGAAAATCCTGAGCTGGAAACCGATGGACATTATCTCAGACTAAATGTAGAGGGCTACGGGGGGATGCTCTGCGCGCCCTGGCTGGATCGACCGCTCTCTGTGGCAGGCAGGGTCATTGTAAAAGACCACCTGGGCAGGCTCTGCTCCCGCCTGATCAATATCGACCGTGATCTTCTCCTGATCCCCAGCCTTGCCATCCACATGAACCGGGAGGCAAACAGCGGTTATAAATATAATATACAGAAGGATATGCTCCCCCTTTATGGCAGCATCGCGTCAAAAGGAACATTTATGAAAATGCTCGCCGAAGCGGCTGACGCTGAAGAAACCGCTATCCTCGGTCACGATCTTTTTCTCTATAACCGGCAGAAAGCAAGCATATGGGGAGCTGCGGAGGAGTTCATCTCCTGCGGACGGCTGGACGACCTCCAATGCGCCTTTGCCGCACTTAAGGGGTTCCTTGCCGGGGAGAAAGCAACTCATCTTGCCGTATACTGCGTACTGGACAGCGAAGAAGTCAGCAGCACGACCAAGCAGGGTGCAGCGTCCACCTTTCTGTATGATACCCTTACACGGATTCATGACAGCCTTGGTTACACACGGGAGGATTATCTGATCCATCTGGCAGACAGCTTCATGATCTCCGCGGACAATGCTCATGCGGTCCATCCGAACCATACTGACAAATCAGACCCCTCCAATCGCCCTTACTTGAACGGCGGCATTGTACTCAAGTTTAATGCAAACCAAAAATACTGCACGGACGCAATTTCTGCCGCAATGTTCCGTGATATCTGCGGCACCGCAGGCGTACCGGTACAGACATTTGCCAACCGCTCGGATATGGCAGGCGGTTCTACCCTTGGCAGCATCTCTAACACACAGGTCGCGCTCAATACAGTGGATATCGGCCTGCCCCAGCTCGCCATGCACTCGCCATATGAGACAGCAGGCGTGAAGGACACAGATTATTTGATCCGGGCGGCGATGACATTCTACTGCTGATACAGCACTTTTCCTGCCCGGCAGAAATCCAGATCTTATTCCCAAAGGAGGATATTTTTATGACATTAAAAATCGGAATGATCGGAACCAATTTTATCAGTGATGACTTCTGCGAAGCAGCAGCCCAGGTTCCCGGCGCAGAACTCTTTGCAATTTATTCCCGCAGACAGGAAACCGGAGACGCCTTTGCCGCAAAACACGGCATTCCCCGCGTGTATACAGACTACAACGAATTTCTGGCCTCCGGTCTGGACGCAGTGTATGTTGCATCTCCCAATTCCGCTCACTGCTCTCAGACGCTTAAAGCGCTGAACCGTAAAAAACATGTCCTGTGTGAAAAGGTCATGGCAGTCAATGAACAGGAAGTCCGCTCTATGATCGACTGTGCCCGCCAAAACAATGTCGTTCTGCTGGAAGCAATGCGGCCGGACTTTGATCCCGCCTATGACCTGATCGAACAGACACTTCCCCGTATTGGGAAACTGCGCCGCGCCACTTTTGAATTCTGCCAGTATTCCAGCCGTTACGACAGCTTCCGGGAAGGAGTCGTCCAGAATGCATTCAATCCGGAGCTCGGGAACGCAGCTGTCATGGATATCGGCGTCTACTGTATCCACTCCCTGGTACGACTTTTCGGAACACCCAAAAGCATCAAAGCAATCTCAACAAAATTGCCAAACGGTTTCGATGGGAGCGGTATCGTTCTCATGGAATATGATGACATGACAGCTGAAGCTGTATACTCAAAAATTGCAGTTTCAGTGAACCCCAGCGTGATTCAGGGTGAGGACGGTTCGATCATGATCGACTACATCAGCAAACCTGAGACGATCAGCCTCCGTCTCAGAGAAGGCTCCCGTGACACTCTGACAGGCGGCAGGATTGAAAAACTGCCGTATACACCCGTAAAAAACAATATGATTTTTGAAATTCAGGAATTTTTGAAACTGGTTGAAATGAACGAAGTGAATCATAAATATCTGAAATATTCGCTGCATACAATCCGGGTGCTGGATGAAATAAAACGGCAGGCAGGGATCCGGTTTTGATTCTTTTTGATCTCTCCTGAAAAACAGCCTGACAGACCGGGGGGGCTTTTCTCCTCCCAGCTGTCAGGCTGTTTTTCGTCGCCTGCTAATGATCCGCCCCTAACTTCTTCCAACGGGCGTTGTCCTTCATAAACCCAAATATATCTTCATTTTTAAAACAATTAATCAGGTTCTGCTTCATCTCTGCCACAAATTTATTATCCACTGCTTTAAACGCCATATGCTCATACAACGGCGATGCAGTAAAGTCTCTGATCCTTTCAGTTTCAGAAAGCATTTTCTCTGCTGTATCTGCTGTTATCTTTTCGTCTTTTTCTGTAACAGCAAGATCGAGCTTCCCGGAGAGTTCATAGTATTCTCCCATTTCAAAAAGCCGTGCCAGCGCAGCCTGCTTTTCCACATAATAATGAGCTTTTTCCATATCCTCATCCTGAATGGCAAGCATATACAGACTGTTGAAAATCATACTGATCATTCCATAATCAGCAAACAGAAGTTCTTCATATGCTTTGTACGCCTCCTGCACTCTCCCTGTCTTTCCATAAATAAGCGCCTGCATCCGCTTTCTTTCCGGATTCTGCCGTGACATATAGTTCAGATACTCTTCCGCTTTTTCATACTGCTCTTTTCTCAGATAAAGGTTATATAATGACTCAGCAGCTCTGTATCTTATATCCTCACTTTTACTTTCCAGCGCTCTGATATAACATTCGATAATGAACTGGTCATATTTCTCCGAGTCCTTCACTTTTTTAAAAATGCGGTGTGCATCCAGCATGAGCGCCAGCTGCCATGCCAGCTGCTCGGAATTCGGATATTTTTCCATTATTTTTCTGATAAATACAAATGCTTCTTCATAAGAATTATTTTTTAATTTTTTATCAGCTTCATTAATGATCTGCCTTATCTCTTCGTCGGTCAGCTCTCCGTGAAAAGACAGCAGCGTATCCACAGAAATATCCAGAAGCCTTGCGATCGGTGCCAGGAGCATGATATCAGGAAAAGAATTTCCGTTCTCCCACTTATTGACAGCAGGCGGTGTAACGCCCAGCCGCTTTGCCATTTCCTCCTGCGTCATGCTTTTTTCTTTCCTGTATTTTCGTATGGTCTCTCCAATCTGCATATACAGCGCCTCCTCTTTTAATGATCACACATCTCCCTTTGCTGTTTTCAGCATAACAGACCGGAACACTTTTCACAATTGAACAGGCATTATATTGGCAGTATATAAAATTAACTATTGTTCACATTCAATGCACAACTCATTTCATGCCACTCTTCTCCTCCCCAGTTCGAGCCGGAGATGCCGTGATCCCGGAATCCCATTTTCTCATACATCTCCACCTTGGTTCCCAAACAGGTCAGGATCAATCTCTTCCTGCCGCAACGGTTTTCCCTCTCCTTATACCGCCTCATGATCTCACTCGCCAGCCCTTTTCTTCGATATTCGGGCAGCACATCCAGCCCCAGGAGCATAACGTTCTCTCCCTCCGGGTCATGAAGACCTGCATCGGTAAAAAACTCATCACTGAACATCTTTTCATTCGTGGCAAGCCCATTTAAAAATCCGGCGAGCCGTCCTTTTTCTTTGTCCACAGCAACAAGAAACAAGTCCGGTACTGCCGCCACCCTTTCACGCATCATCTTCTCCGTACATGCCTCGTTAGGCGGGAAGCAAATCTGCTCGATTTTCGCCGCCTGCTCCGCCTCATCGGGACGTATTTCCCGAAATTCAAATTTTTCGCTCAGCTCTTTTACAGTCATTTTCCCGTCTCCAACACATCAAAAATCTCATGCCTCCTAAAACAGCCAGCCCGATCAGCGCCCCCGCGCTGTCCAGCAGCACATCCGAAACCTGCCCGCTGCGCCCCGGAACAAACAATTGATGCAGCTCATCTGTGCCCGCATATGCTGTGGTTATCACCCAAGGGATGACTATCCCTCTGCTGATGGACATCTTCTCTCTGCTGTCTCGCACATTGACTGTCTTTTTATAATTGACCTTAAACGCCTCAGCAGATTCACCCCCTATATAAGCCCCGGCTGTCAGCAGTCCCAATACCGCATACTCCGCCGCATGGGCTGTCTTTCTCACCGGATGATCCACCTTTTCTGCAAATGCATTCTGCTCCTCAGCTGACCATCCCTCAAAGCCCGGTATAAAAATCTCCCCAATCAAAACCCCCACGCTCCTGCTGTCTTCAGATGAGACCTCCGCCGGCCGCGCGGAAAATGAAAATATCAGTATCATCCATAAAATCATTAATATTAAAAATACTTTTCTTCTAATATTCATCTTTCTGTCTGGTTTCCCTCCGCCTTATCCAGTATACTTTTGCAGACGGGATTTGTATATCCCTTTCCCGGGCGAATCATTCCTTTTCACCCGCCGATATATTTTAACTATTTTTGTTTATCATTTTAATTTTCAGTTTTTTATTAATTTATAA
>DXCD01000075.1 GCA_019116185.1 Candidatus Mediterraneibacter stercorigallinarum | reverse complement strand
GTAATCTGCTGGAAATTCTTGACGGCAGGGAGGGCGGCGTTAATTGATGAGCGGATGCCTGAGGCGAAGCCGAATCGTCCGCTCTTCAATTGTCCTTAGCCGCCCTCCCTGCCGTTTAGAATTTCCCAGATTACGGAGCCGGAACCTGAGCCACATCCCCGCCCGCTACGAATACGTCTTAAAATAACCTATGGTTTTCGGACGTTATCCCTTTCGGCCGTCTCCCTCCACAAATCCAGATTGAACTCTTGCTGTCTCTTCTCTGATATGTTAGAATAAAATTCATATGGATTAAAGGAGTGTGGAATAAATTGAAGACATTGCTGGAACTGATCACGATAGAGATGAGAGAGGCTTTTGCAAAAGCGGGATATGATGAGGAGCTTGCCAAAGTGACTCTCTCCAACCGTCCGGACCTGTGCGAATACCAGTGCAACGGTGCGATGGCGGGAGCAAAGAAGTATAAGAAAGCGCCGTTTATGATCGCTGAGGATGTGGCGGCGAATCTTAAGGAGAGCCAGTATTTTGAGTCAGTGGACGTGGTGAAGCCGGGATTTATCAACCTGAAGCTGACTGCCAAAAGCGTGGCGTCTTATCTGAATGAGATGGCGGCGGAAGAGAAACTGGGAGTGGAAGACGAGAAAGCTCCCAAGACGGTCATGATCGACTACGGCGGACCGAACGTGGCGAAGCCGCTCCATGTGGGGCACCTGCGGTCTGCGATTATCGGGGAGAGCGTGAAGCGGATCATCCGCTTCAAAGGCAATCAGGTGATCGGGGATATCCATCTCGGGGACTGGGGATACCAGATGGGACTGATCATTACGGAGCTGAAGAAGCGCCAGCCGGATCTTCCGTACTTTGATGAATCCTTTGAGGGTGAGTATCCTCAGGAAGCACCTTTTACGATAGGGGAGCTGGAAGAGATCTATCCGACTGCAAGCGCATATGCCAAAGAGAACGAAGAATACAGGGAAGAAGCATTGCATGCTACCTATCTCCTTCAGAACGGGTACCGGGGATACCGGGCGATCTGGAACCATATCATGAATGTGTCCGTGACGGATCTTAAGAAGAATTATGAGAAGCTGAACGTGGAGTTTGACCTCTGGAAAGGAGAGGCGGACGCCCAGCAGTATATCCCGGATATGGTGCAGATGTTAAAGGATAAGGGATTCGCCCGTTATGATGAAGGCGCTCTTGTGGTGGATGTCCAGGAGGAGTCAGACAACAAGGAAGTGCCGCCGTGCATGATCCTGAAATCAGACGGCGCCGCGCTCTATGACACGACGGATCTTGCGACCCTTGTGGAGCGTGAAAAGGATTATAATCCGGATGAAGTGATTTATGTAGTGGACAAGCGCCAGGAGCTTCATTTTACACAGGTGTTCCGCTGCGCCAAGAAGACGGGGATCGTGCGCCCGGAGACAGAGCTGAAGTTCTTAGGCTTCGGCACCATGAACGGAAAGGACGGCAAGCCCTTCAAGACCCGCGAGGGAGGCGTGATGCGGCTTGAGAACCTGATCCGCGAGATCAATGAAGAAATGTATAAGAAGATCATGGACAACCGTACCGTGGAAGAGGAAGAGGCTCAGCAGACCGCGCAGACCGTGGGGCTTGCGGCGATCAAATACGGCGACCTCTCCAATCAGGCGTCCAAGGACTATATTTTTGATGTGGACAGGTTTACTTCTTTTGAGGGAAATACAGGACCGTACATCCTTTATACAATTGTGCGGATTAAATCGATCCTCAACAAATATCAGGAGAACGGCGGCAGTCTGGACGGGCTGAAGGTGCGCTCTGCGGAAAACAGTTATGAAAAGGCGCTGATGCTCCAGGTGCTTAAATTTAACGATGTGTTTGAAGCTGTTTATGAAGAGACAGCGCCGCACAAGCTCTGCGCATATATTTATGAGCTTGCGAATGAGTTTAATAAATTCTACCATGAGACCAAGATCCTTTCCGAAGAGGACGAGGAGAAGCGGGCGGGATATATTGCTCTTCTGGTGCTGGCAAAACGTGTTCTGGAGAAATGTATCGATCTTCTTGGATTTGAAGCTCCGGAAAGGATGTAGGCTTAAAATGACAGAAAAACTGTTTTACAGAGACAGCCATCTTGCGGAATTTGAGGCGGCGGTCGTCTCGTGCCGCCCGCTGGAGCAGGGGGAAGGGAAAAAGGACCGGGTTTCCCCGCATGGCGGCTCTGATCGGAAAATTTATGAGATTGAGCTTGACCGTACTGCCTTCTTTCCGGAAGGCGGCGGGCAGTATGCGGATACCGGCGTGCTCGGAGAAGCGCGGGTGCTGGATGTCCGGGAGTCAGATGGGAGGATCATCCATTATACAGACGCTCCTCTGGAGACAGGAGCCCGGGTGAAGGGATGTATTGCCTGGGAAGAACGATTCATGAAGATGCAGCAGCATACCGGAGAGCATATTGTGTCAGGCCTGGTCCACCGCCGTTTCGGATATAATAACGTGGGATTCCACCTGGGGAGCGAGGACTGCACGATGGATTTCAACGGGGAGATCACTCCTGGAGAACTTGCGGAGATCGAGGCGGAAGCAAACCGCGCGGTGTGGAAGAATCTGAAGGTGGAGACAGTCTATCCTGCTGAAAATGAGCTTGCGAAGATGGAGTACCGAAGCAAGATCGAGATCCGGGGACAGGTGAGGATCATCGTGATCCCCGGATATGACAGATGCGCGTGCTGCGCCCCTCATGTGGAGCGTACCGGAGAGATCGGGCTGATCAAGCTTACTAATGTCCAGCGGTACAAAGGCGGGGCGCGGGTGACCATGCTCTGCGGAGTGCGGGCGCTGGCTGACTATGCGGTGAAGCAGGAGCAGGCAAAAGAAGTCTCCGCAATGCTCTGTGCAAAGGAAAATGAAACCGCGGAGGCAGTGGAGCATCTGAAAAAGGAATGCGCGGACCTGAAATATGCCCTTGGAGAGAAAGAAAAGAAGCTGATCGCCTGTATGGCTGAGGTGATCCCCGCGGGGGATGAGCCGGTCTGCCTGTTCACGGAAGATGTGGAAGGAGAATCCATGCGGCTTCTGATGAACCATGTTCTGGAGGCGGGACACAGCCTGTGCGCGGTCTTTCATAAGACCGGGGATGCACAGAAGGGTTCCGAAGATAAGGGTAAAGACGCGCGTGAAGCGGGGACATACCGCTATGTGATCGGCAGCAGGAAGCAGGATATGCGTGCCCTGGCAAAAGAATTCAATGCTGCGTTTGAAGGGCGCGGCGGCGGAAAGCAGGAGATGGTCCAGGGTACGGCAAAAGGGGCAGAAGAAGACATGAAGGCGTGGATTCTGGAGAAAGCGGGTGAATGTGATGAACCAAATTCATAGAAAGAGCCCGTTCTGGAGCCTTGCCGGGCCGCTGCTTGCCTATCTGGCGATCCAGTGGATTGTGCAGCTGGCCATTGTGACGGTGATCAGCCTGCCGTATATGGCAGACGCTTATGCGGATCTGATGCGGAGCGGGGCAGAAAGGCTTCTCAGCATGCAGGAGATCATGGAGAGCTATACAGCGGCCATGGAACCGGCGTTTGAGGTTGTGGTGCAGTATCAGGTTGAGATCGCGGGAGCAGCCGCTCTGGGGACGCTGATCCTGACGGGCATCCTGTTTGCAAAGGACAGGAAGCTTGAGAAAGCCTGCGGGATCGCTGTGGCTGAGAAAAAGGAGTTCTCTGTCTATTTCTTGATCTTTATCCTGGGCGTGGCAGGATGTATAGCGGCAACCTGTCTGATGACGATGGCGCAGCTCGCGTTTTATGACAGCCAGTATCAGCAGACCGCGCAGACGCTGTATGCTGCCGGATTTCCGATGCAGGCTGCAGTGCTTGGAGTACTCATACCGGTGTCTGAGGAAATGATGTTCAGGGGAATCCTGTTTAAACGATTCCGGGAAAGACAGAGGTTCTGGTATTCAGCGGTATGCTCTTCTGTATTTTTTGCATTTATGCATACGAATGTGACTCAGGCCATATATGCATTTCTGCTGGGGCTGATGCTTTCGTATCTGTATGAGAAGACCGGTTCGATCAAAGCGCCGGTGCTCCTGCATATTGTGTTGAATTCCGGGTCGGTTGTATTTACACAGCTGGGTGTGTTCTGGTGGCTGGGAGCAGATCCGATGAGAATGGCAGGGGCTGCGATCGGAGGCGCGTTTATCTGTTCCGTCGTATTTGTCGGCATCCAGCGGAAGCTTGGAAGCGGACAGGGGGAAAAGCCTCCTGAGACCCATGATCCGATGAATATGTTTTGATAAAAAAACAAATTGAAATTGTGTATGGCAGAATGGATTTCTGCCATATTTTTTTTATTTCTTTATTGATAAAAATATTAAAAAATAAGGAGAATATTGACGTTTCAATAATTATTCCTAATGTTTTTGGACACATATAATTAACAGAATATTTAAGAAAAATAAGTGAATATTCGAATTATCAGACTATTTCAAGAGATTTCCTGTTTACAAACTTCAAAAAATCGTGTATAGTCATTCCATAAAATGCAAAAGAGAGGAGAACCGCTATGAATCAGGCAATTGGAAACCCGCAGGGGCTGTACCGCGAGAGTTTTGAACATGACAACTGTGGTATCGGCGCTATTGTAAATATTAAGGGCAGGAAAAGCCATGGCACAGTTGCAGGGGCTCTTGAGATTGTAGAGCATCTGGAGCACCGGGCAGGAAAGGATGCAGAAGGCAGGACCGGAGACGGCGTGGGTATCCTTCTCCAGATCTCGCATAAGTTTTTTGAAAAAGTCTGTAAACCTCTTGAGATCAGGCTTGGGAATGAAAGAGATTATGGAGTAGGAATGTTCTTTTTCCCTCAGGATGAGCTGAAGCGCAATCAGGCGAAAAATATTTTCGAGGTGATCGTCAAGAAAGAGGGGCTGAATTTCCTCGGATGGAGGGAGGTCCCGATCCATCCCGAGGTGCTGGGCAAGACAGCCGTGGACTGTATGCCTTACATTATGCAGGCCTTTATTGAGCGCCCGAAGAAGGTTGAAAAGGGGCTTCCTTTTGACCGGAGACTTTACGTGGTGCGCCGCGTATTTGAGCAGAGCAGCGACGATACGTATGTGGTTTCTCTTTCGAGCCGCACCATTGTATATAAGGGGATGTTCCTTGTGGGACAGCTCAGGCAGTTCTTCGGCGATCTTCAGGATGAAGATTATGAGTCCGCGATCGCCATGGTGCACTCCAGGTTCAGCACGAACACAGCGCCGAGCTGGCAGAGAGCACATCCGAACCGCCTCATGGTGCACAACGGCGAGATCAATACGATCCGAGGGAATGCGGACAAGATGCGCGCCAGGGAAGAGACCATGGAGGCGGGCTGCCTGAAAGGCGAGCTCCACAAAGTGCTCCCCGCGATCAATACGTCAGGATCTGACTCAGCCATGCTGGACAATGCGCTGGAGTTCATGGTCATGAGCGGGATGGAACTCCCGCTTGCGGTGATGATCGCGATCCCGGAGCCATGGGTGAATAACCGGAGCATGTCCCAGAACAAAAAGGATTTCTACCAGTATTACGCGACCATGATGGAGCCGTGGGACGGCCCGGCGTCTATCCTCTTCTCAGACGGGGACGTGATGGGGGCTGTGCTGGACAGAAACGGACTGCGCCCGTCCAGATATTACATCACGGACGATGACAACCTGATCCTTTCCTCAGAGGTGGGAGTACTGGACATTGATCCGGCGAAGATCCTGGTCAAAGAGCGCCTCCATCCGGGCAAGATGCTGCTCGTGGACACTGTGGAAGGCAGGGTCATTGACGACGAGGAGCTGAAAGAGAAATACGCAAATGAGGAACCCTACGGCGAGTGGCTGGACAGCAACCTGATCCAGCTGAAGGATCTTCCGATCCCAAACAAAGATATTCCCAAATATACGAAAGAAGAGTGCACGCGGCTGCAGAAAGCATTCGGGTATGCCTACGAGGATGTGAAGACCTCCATCCTTACAATGGCAAAGAACGGCGCTGAGGGAATCGCGGCGATGGGAATCGATACGCCTCTTTCCGTGCTGTCAAAGAAACGCCAGCCTCTGTTCGGATATTTCAAACAGCTTTTCGCGCAGGTGACAAATCCGCCGATCGACGCGATCCGGGAGGAGATCGTGACGTCTACTACGATCTATATCGGCAAGGACGGCAACCTGCTGGAGAAGAAAGAGGAGAACTGCAAGATGCTCAGGGTGAACAATCCTATCCTGACAAACACAGACCTTCTCAAAATTAAAAACATGAATGTAGAAGGCTTTAAGGTGGCAGAGATCCCGATCACCTATTATAAGAATACAAGCCTTGAGAAAGCTCTGGAATATCTCTTTGTGGAAGTGGACCGCGTGATCCGTGAGGGAGCGAATATCCTGATCCTTACGGACCGGGAGGTGGACGAGTACCACGTGGCGATCCCGTCCCTTCTGGCGGTGTCCGGCCTGCAGCAGCATCTGGTCCGCACAAAGAAGAGAACTTCCGTGGCAATGATATTAGAGAGCGGCGAGCCCAGGGAGGTGCATCACTTCGCAACTCTTCTCGGGTACGGAGCCTGCGCGATCAACCCGTATCTGGCGCATGAATCCATCCGCCAGCTTATTGAATCCAGACTGCTGCATAAGGATTATTACGCGGCGGTGAATGATTATAACAGCGCGGTGATCCACGGTATCATCAAGATCGCGTCCAAGATGGGGATCTCCACGATCCAGTCTTACCAGGGAGCGAAGATCTTTGAGGCGATCGGGCTGAAGAAAGAATTTATCGACCAGTATTTCACGGATACCGTAAGCCGTGTGGGCGGCATCGGGATCGAAGAGGTCGCGGAGGATTACACTGCGTTCCACACTCAGGCGTTTGATCCGCTGGGGCTGGACAGCGATATGACGCTGGACAGCGTGGGAAGGCATAAATATAAGAGCGGCGGGGAAGAACATCTGTATAACCCGCAGACCATCCATATGCTTCAACAGTCCACGAAGCGCGGGGACTATGGAATGTTCAAAGAATACACGAGGATGGTGGACGAAGAAGGAGAGAAGATCAATCTGCGGGGGCAGCTTGACTTTAACTACCCGAAGAAGGGCGTCCCCATTGAAGAAGTTGAGAGCGTGGATTCCATTGTCACAAGGTTTAAGACAGGCGCCATGTCTTATGGCTCTATCTCCAAGGAGGCGCATGAGACTCTTGCTATTGCCATGAACCGGCTCCATGGGAAATCCAATTCCGGCGAGGGCGGCGAGGAAATCGAGCGTCTGGACACGGACCGCTGCTCCGCGATCAAGCAGGTGGCTTCCGGGCGGTTCGGCGTGACAAGCCGGTACCTGGTGAGCGCACGGGAGATCCAGATCAAGATGGCGCAGGGCGCGAAGCCCGGCGAGGGCGGACACCTGCCGGGAGGAAAGGTCTATCCGTGGGTGGCGAAGACCCGTCATTCCACACCGGGCGTGAGCCTGATCTCGCCTCCGCCGCACCATGATATCTATTCAATAGAAGATTTGGCGCAGCTGATCTATGACTGTAAGAATGCCAATAAAAACGCAAGGATCTCGGTCAAGCTGGTGTCCGAGGCGGGCGTGGGAACTGTCGCGGCAGGCGTGGCGAAGGCCGGGGCTGGCGTGATCCTGATCTCCGGATATGACGGGGGTACCGGCGCGGCGCCCAGAAGCTCCATCCAGAATGCCGGGCTTCCGTGGGAACTGGGGCTGGCTGAGACCCATCAGACTCTGATCGAAAACGGACTGAGAGAGCGTGTGCGCATCGAGACAGACGGCAAGCTGATGAGCGGACGCGACGTGGCGGTTGCGGCGCTGCTGGGGGCAGAGGAATTTGGATTTGCCACAGCTCCTCTGGTGACTATGGGGTGCGTGATGATGCGTGTATGCAATCTGGATACCTGCCCTGTGGGCGTGGCGACACAGAACCCGGAGCTGAGGAAACGTTTTGCAGGCAAGCCGGAGTATGTGATGAATTTCATGAAGTTCATAGCAGAAGAGCTGAGAGAATATATGGCGAAGCTTGGCGTGCGTACTGTAGATGAACTGGTGGGCCGCACGGATCTTCTGAAGGTAAAGGACAACGCCACGTCTGACCGAGCGGCGACGCTGGATTTAAGCGGCGTGCTGTACAATCCTTATGCAAAGCAGAAGAAATCCGTGATCTTTGACCCGAAGAAAGTCTATAACTTTGAGCTGGAAAAGACACTGGATGAGAGAGTGCTTGTAAAACAGCTTCTCCCGGCGCTTGAGAAAGGACAGAAGAGGAGCATCGAGGTGGATGTGACCAATACGGACCGTACCTTTGGAACAATTTTCGGATCAGAGATCACCAGAAGATATCCGGAAGGACTGGAAGAAGACAGCTTTGTGATCAAGTGCAGAGGCGCGGGCGGCCAGAGCTTCGGCGCGTTCATCCCGAAGGGGCTGACACTGGAGCTGACCGGGGACAGCAACGACTACTTCGGAAAAGGCCTGTCCGGCGGCAAGCTGGTGGTGTATCCGCCGAGAGGGGCATCGTTTAAATCCGATGAAAATATTATTATCGGGAATGTCGCCTTCTATGGCGCAACCAGCGGAAAAGCCTATGTGAGCGGCGTGGCGGGAGAACGGTTCTGTGTACGTAATTCGGGCGTGCGCGCTGTTGTAGAAGGCGTGGGCGACCATGGCTGCGAATATATGACCGGAGGCTGCGTGGTTATCCTGGGCAAAGTGGGCAAGAACTTTGCAGCGGGAATGAGCGGAGGAATCGCCTATGTGCTGGATGAAGACAACACGCTCTACACAAGGGTCAATAAGGCGATGGTGAAGATCCGGCGCGTAACGGATAAATACGATGTCCAGGAGCTCAAAGGAATGATACAGGAGCATGTATCCTATACAAATTCAGAAGTTGGCAAACGTATCCTGGATCATTTCGAAGAGTACCTGCCCAAGTTCAAGAAGATCATTCCGGAAGACTATGAGAAGATGATGTCCGCGATCATCCAGATGGAGGAAAAGGGACTGAGCAGGGAAAAGGCGAAGATCGAAGCATTTAATATGATAAAGAATGGAAGATAGGAGGCGTTAAGATGGGAAAACCGACAGGATTTATGGATTATGCGAGAAAAGATAAGACAGCGGAATCTCCGCTTGAGCGGATCGGGCATTTTAATGAGTTCTACACGCCTCTTTCAAAGGAAGAGCAGGAACTTCAGGGCGCGCGATGCATGGCGTGCGGCGTCCCGTTCTGCCAGTCCGGATTAAATCTGATGGGAATGGCGAGCGGGTGCCCGCTCCACAACCTGGTGCCGGAGTGGAATGACCTGATCTATAACGGGAACTGGGAGGAGGCGTATTACCGCCTGGTCAAGACGAATAATTTCCCGGAATTTACTGCAAGAGTCTGCCCCGCGCTCTGTGAGAATGCCTGTACCTGCGGGCTGAATGAAGATCCGGTGGCAACGAAGAGCAATGAGTATGCGATCATTGAAAACGCGTACGAAAAGGGATATGCCAAGGCGCGTCCGCCCAAGGTGCGCACAGGAAAAAAGGTGGCTGTTATCGGGAGCGGCCCTGCCGGGCTGGCAGCGGCTGACCTTCTGAACAGGAGAGGCCATACTGTGACTGTATTTGAGAGGGAAGACAAGGCGGGCGGGCTGCTGCGCTACGGGATCCCGAATATGAAGCTGGAGAAGCAGTATATTGACCGCAGGCTCCATATTATGGAAGAAGAAGGGATTGAGTTCCGGCTGAACTGTAATGTGGGGAAGGATGTAAAGGCTGCACAGCTTTTGAAAGAGTATGACAGGATCATTCTGGCCTGCGGCGCGTCAAACCCCAGGGACATCAAAGTCCCGGGAAGGGATGCGGAAGGAATCTGTTTTGCCGTGGATTTCCTGAAGTCCACGACAAAAGCGCTGTGGACAGACGCCGGGCAGACTGAGGCGAAAGCGCCCGGCCAGATGAAAAAAGGAAGCTATATATCCGCAGAGGGAAAACACGTGCTGGTCATCGGCGGAGGCGACACGGGAAACGACTGCGTGGGAACCGCCATCCGGCACGGGGCAAAATCTGTGCTCCAGCTGGAGATGATGCCGAAGGCCCCGGATACCAGGGCAGAGGGCAATCCATGGCCCGAGTGGCCGAAAGTCTGCAAGACAGACTACGGGCAGCAGGAGGCGATCGCTGTCTTCGGCGGGGATCCCCGGGTGTACACAACGACAGTGAAAGAATTTGTCAAAGATAAAAAAGGCAGAGTCTGCAAAGCGGTGCTCGTGAAGCTGGAAAGCAGGAAAGATGAAAATACGGGCAGAATGGTCATGGCAGAGATCCCGGGCAGCGAGTATACGGTGGACGCGGACCTTGTCCTGATCGCCGCCGGTTTCCTGGGCAGTGAAAGTTATGTGACCAAGGCGTTCGGCGTGGAGGTAAACGAGCGGACGAACGTGAAGACAGAGGCCGGAAAATACGCCGCAAGTGTGAAAAATATCTTTGCAGCGGGCGATATGCACAGAGGGCAGTCGCTTGTCGTGTGGGCGATCCGGGAAGGACGCGAGGCGGCGAAGGAAGTAGATGAAAGCCTGATGGGATATACGAATCTGTCGATCCAATAAAGATACAACGGAAATCAATACAAAGAGAAAGCAAATATGCGCCTTTGGCAGAACCTGCGCTTATGCGGGCGCTGCCGGGGCGCATTTTATGTCAGAATGCTTTGGCTCGGGTAGAAATATTACGAAAATGTTAAAAGTGTATTGAAAATTCAGTGTGAATTTATTATAATTAATTTACATATGGGAATAGAAAATGCAGATTTACCCTGCACAGGTGTTTTTTTAGGGAATTCGGTTGAAAAACCTTTTTTTCTGTTGTATCATGCACATGTGTGGGGACATAGATAATTAAATAGGAAAGGTGAAGAAATGAAGTTGAAAAAAGTACATAGCGCGTTTATCGCAGCAGTTCTTTCATGTTCACTGGCAGTGACTCCCGTATTTGCGGATCCTACCCAGGAAGAACTGGAAGACCAGAAGAAAGCTGCTGAAAACGAGCTGGGAGACCTTCAGACACAGCTTGACACGCTGATCCAGAAGGCAAGCGATCTGGAAAATGAACTGATCAGTACCGGACAGCAGATTACCCAGGCAGAAGCAGATCTGGAAGAAGCTGAGACAAAAAGAGAAGAACAGTACGAAGCGATGAAGCTCCGTATCAAGTTTATGTATGAATCGGGAAGCGGTACCTCGACGATGGAGAAAGTGGTGTCATCCGGAAGTATTTCCGATATGCTGACACAGGCAGAGTATTCGCAGAAGGTTCACGAGTATGACCGTACCCAGCTTCAGGAATATGCGGACACGGTGACAGAGATTGAAAATCTCCAGGCAACGCTTGAGGAAGAGATGGCGAACCTGCAGGCAACAGAGGCAGAGTATCGGGCTCAGCAGGAGACGCTGAACGAGACGATTGCATCCAAGCAGGATGAGATCTCTAATCTGGATGATATGATTCAGGAAGCTGCCAGAAAAGCAGAGGAAGAGCGCAGGGCAGCAGAAGAGGCTGCGCGGCAGCAGGAGAACCAGGGTACAACCGGCGGCGGTTCCATTGGCACAACCCCTCCGTACAATTCAGTTACAGGCAATGCGGTCGTTGACCGTGCATACAGCTATATCGGCAAAGCGGAGTATGTGTGGGGGGCCTGCAGCCCGGGAGCATTCGACTGTTCAGGTTTCGTGGCTTACTGCCTGACCGGCAATTACGCTCGTCTCGGAAATACGATGACATTTCTCGGATGGCCGCGAGTAAGTGATCCGCAGCCCGGGGATGTATGTGTGAACGCAACTCACTGCGGTATTTACATAGGAAACGGGCAGATGATTCATTGTGCTGATGTCGGAATCGGTGTTATTCAGGGACCGGTACAGGCGGGAATGGTATATGTCCGCTATTAATGGCAATGAAATAATGAATGAAAAATCGGGACTCTGTGCTTTAAGCGCAGAGTCCCTTTTAGCTTCTTGAAGTATATTTATCTGTTCCCGGGTCCGCAGAAACTTCCGGCTATTTCGCAGGAACGATCTCCAGCCAGTAGCCGTCCGGGTCTGAGATGAAATAAATGCCCATTCCGGGATTCTCGAAGCAGATGCATCCCATTTCTTTGTGCTTTTCATGAGCCGCTTCAAAATCATCCGTGACAAAAGCCAGGTGGATTTCATTGTCTCCAAGATTATACGGGCGATCCATATCGCGCAGCCATGTCAGCTCAAGCAGATGAGGCGTAGTGCCGTCGCCCAGATAGACGAGTTTAAAGCTTCCGTCGTCTGCATCTTTTGTGCGGGTCACTGTAAGACCGAGCGCTTCTTTGTAAAAATCCAGAGACTTTTCAAGATCAAAGACATTCAGGTTATTATGCGCAAATGTAAATTTCATGTTCTGATACCTCCATTGTTTCGATTTCTCTTACAGAATAGCATATCCTCTGTGGGAAAAGCAAATCATTCAACAGATGTGTGTGAATTAACAATTCTGAAACAAAACTTAAATATCACAAAAACAATCTCCTGCTATCCTGCTGTTGTAAAAACCACGGGAAAAATAAAAAAATGGCAATAAGAACGATGAATGAAAGAGATTGCTGCCTTTGGGAGGGATAGTGTATTATTTATACAATAGCGCTGCCCTTAAGGCGGCTGAGGATTCAGAAGGCCGTTTTATCAGTAAAACAGAATCAGATTTGTAAACAGGAGGACATTTTAATGATACACATACTTGTGGTAGAGGATGACGTAAAACTCAATCAGATCGTATGCACGTATTTAAATGACAGAGGATTCCAGCTTGGCATTGACGACTATATGGTAAAGCCGGTTGAACTGGGTGAACTGCTGCTGCGTGTCAGGGCGCTGCTCAGAAGGGCGAACATAGAGACAGAGCGGAAGATCACGGTGGGGAATCTCCAGCTGGACGCAGATGCCATGAGCGCCGAGGTTGACGGAGAGGAGATCAGCCTGACGACACGGGAATTTAATATTATCTATAAGCTGCTGTCTTATCCGAAGAAGACATTTTCCAGAGCGCAGCTCATGGATGAGTTCTGGGGGATCGACAGCGGGACAAGCCTCAGGGCTGTGGATGTGTATGTGACGAAATTGAGGGATAAACTCTCCGGCTGCGACGGATTTAAGATCGTAACAGTAAGAGGGCTCGGATATAAGGCGGTCTTACAATGAAAAATAACGAAATAAATAAACAGAGAGAAATAAAAGAGAGCCGGTTCCCGGCTTCGCTTTTTGCGATTTACCTGGGGGTTCTTTTTCTGATGTCCGGTGTCCATACCGGGCTGATCGTGTTCATGAATGAGGTCGGATGGAATGAGTTTCTGCAGTCCGCTGTCCCCATGGTATATTGGGGAATGGTGGCGGTAGGCCTTACACTTTTTACAAGGACGCAGATAAAAAGGACCTATGAGGAGCCGCTGCACAAACTGGCAGAAGCCACGGACCAGGTGGCGAACGGGGACTTTTCTGTGTATGTGCCCACGATCCACACACCGGATAAATGGGATTATCTTGATGTTATGATCATGGATTTTAACAAAATGGTAGAAGAGCTGGGGAGCATTGAGACGCTGAAATCAGATTTTGTATCAAATGTTTCCCATGAGATGAAGACCCCCATTGCCATTATTAAAAATTATGCGGAGCTTCTCGGAGCA
>DXCD01000074.1 GCA_019116185.1 Candidatus Mediterraneibacter stercorigallinarum | reverse complement strand
TCCGCCTCAAAAGAAAAGCAGGCGAGACCAACGCTGAACCGTTTGGATTCGGCATACTCGCCCGGCGAATCAATGGTATCGTCCGCTGTATTTGTATACTGGGTCTTTATGTAATGGAGCTCCTCGCCCTTAAGCGCCTGTGTCAGGGACGTCTTCCCGGCTTCGCTCCTCCCCATTAGAAATATTTTTTTCATTTCATCACCTAACCTGCATTTTCTCAGCTTTTATGGATCTTACATGTGGGGAATCCCAATGTCTCTCCGAAAAAGCGGACGACCTCTTCCACAGCGGTCTGTACTTCGGCAAGTCCTCCCGTAATGATCAGGGACCCGCAGAAACGGTCCATGAACCCGATCTGTACATGCGCGCTTTTCACCGCCACATCTGCCGCGACTACCACAGCCTCCCACGGAGTAAAACGGATCATGCCGATCGATTCTCCTGTGTGGTCTTCCCCTTCATGGACGCCGATGTGCAGGGCAAGATTCTGATAGATCCGGGTATCGGATGGCGTTATTATATGTGCAAGGCAGACTTCCTTCCCGGGCACTCTCACCCGGGTCATGCGGAGTTTTTTCCCTTTCAGGTGTTCATAGTCATCGTGGAACAGCTTTTCCAGCAGTTCCTCTTTCGTCATTCGAGCCATAGCCGCACTTCCTATCTCTTTGTAATCTTGCACACTACATATCCCAGAGTATCACGGAAATAGTCTACGATCTCTGTGAGAGCTGACGTCACGTCTGAGATCTCTCCGGTAATGATCAGCGTTCCTGTAAAACGGTCGGCAAATCCAAGATATACATTTCCGCTCTTGACTGCGATATCGGACGCGATCACTGCTGATTCCGGAGGGGTCATATTCATAATGCCGATTGCTGATGAACCATAATCAAGCTGGGGATTCAGCCCGAGCTTCTGGTATATGATCGGAGCCGGACCGCCCATCACATGCGCAAAGGTGATCTCCTTTCCCGCCACGGTCTCCTGTACGATTCTAATCTGTTCTCCATGATCATTTGCCATTATCGGTTCCTCACTTTCAGAAATATATTTGCATAATTTCCCTTTTTAATTTACATCCCCTAAAAATCATACTATCAGTAATTTTCCATGTCAAGCTGTAATTTCATTCCCTTTATCCGGCCGGATATGTATTCGGATCCGTATCTCCACTTCGTTTCTTCTTCCTGACGAAAATCTTTTTCCACCGATGTGTTATCATAGGGATCTGGAACGCCAGCATAGCGATCCACCCGAAAAAATTCGCCCAGGCAAGCCGGTCAAAACCGCCGTGCATGATATGGATCATGATCCATGCGGAAAAAAACCTGGCCGACATATTCAGTATTGTACTGATCAATGTAACTTTCAGATCCCCCAGTCCGCGGAAAAATCCCTGGATAATATTTGTCGCCGCGGGCATCACATACATAAACGCGATCAATTCCAGGTAGGATATCCCCAGGGTCACGACCTCTTCTGAATCATTTCCCACAAACAGCTCCATGATCTGCCGGGAAAATCCGAACACAAGCGCCAGCACTGCAGCCGTGTATATCGTCTCCAGCAGGATGGTACAGTAAAAGCCCTGTTTCATCCTGCGGTTCTTCCCGGCGCCCCGGTTCTGTGCCATAAACGTAGTGGAAGCATGGGCAATATTCTGCTGGGGTGTCATGGCGAAATCATCTACCCGGTTGATCGCGGTAAACGCCGCGATAAAAGCCACGCCCTGCACATTCACGATAGTCTGTACACAGATCTTGCCGAGCTGCACGCACATCTGCTGGAGCGCGCTCGTGATGCCATATGAAAATGTACGCCCCAGCACCGCCCTGTCGAATACTTTCCACTTTTCCCCGAGGCAGAGCAAGGGCACCTTCTTCTTGATATAACCAAGGCAGAACAGACAGCAGAGCGCTTCGCTGAGCACAGTCGCCAGCGCACTTCCGGGCACGCCCCACTTAAGAACAAGAACGAAAAACAGGTCCAGAACCACATTTAGGACTGCGCTGATAATAAGAAAAATCAGAGGCGCCCTGCTGTCCCCCAGGGCTCTGAGCGTATTGGAAAAGAAATTATATATAAAGGTAAAGGTCAGCCCGCTGAAAATAATTCTCAGATACACAGCCGCAGTCCCTATAATATCCTGCGGCACCTGCAGAAGGACAAGAAGCGGATGGGCAAAAATCAGCAGCAGGACCGTAACTGCCGCAGAAAAAGCCAGCCCGCCGATCATTGCCGTACTGATCTGGCACTCCAGCTGCGCGTATTTCTTTGCCCCGTACTGTGTGCTCATCAGAATACCCGCGCCCATGCACATACCGCTGATAAACAAGATCACCATATTCATGATCGGTCCCGCAGTCCCCACTGCCGCCAGCGCGTCATCCCCTACAAATTTTCCTACGATCACAGAATCCGCCGCATTATAAGTCAGCTGGAACAGATTACCCAATATAAGCGGAATCGTAAAGCCCGTAAGCTGAGGGATGATCTTCCCCTCTGTCATATCCGTCGTCATTTTCCCTTGTCCTCTCAAAAAATACAGCATCCGTCAACACTGCTGTAATCCATTATAGCACTATTCTCAAAAAATGTCAGAAATCTAAATCTGGATTTGTGTGTGAGGACGTGTGGTCGATAAGACGTCCGAAAACCGCGGAGTATTTTAAGACGTATTCGCGGCGGGCGGGGATATGGCTCAGGTTCCGGTTCCGTAATCTGGGGAAGTGCTAAACGGCAGGAAGCACGGCTAAAAACAATTGAAGGGAGGATGATTCGGCTTCGCCTCAGTCATCCTCTCTTCAATTAACGCCAAACTCCCTGCCGTTAAGACTTCCCAGCAGATTACTCCAAGTCACCGCCGCCACATCCCCGCCCGCCGCGAAAGGCACTTCAAACAAGTCCGCGTTTTTCTACGTTCATCCGATCAGAAGTCTGCACAGCCAAATACAGGATTTCAAAAAGGGACGAAGGGTAGCTTTATCCTGCATTCGCCGGGATGTCGTCCGCTTTACTCACTCCCAGGCTCCCCGGCAAATCCAGATTTACCTCAATGCCTGCTCCACATCTGCTATGATATCTTCTGCATTTTCGATTCCCACGCTGAATCGGATCAGATCCGGCTGTACCCCTGCCTCCATCAGCTCCTGATCGTTCATCTGGCGGTGTGTATGGCTTGCCGGATGAAGAACGCAGCTTCTTGCATCTGCCACGTGCGTAACGATCGCAACCAGTTTCAGCTTATCCATCATCTCTACCGCTGCTTCTCTTCCGCCCTTGAGTCCAAAGGTAATGACTCCACACGTGCCGTTAGGCATATATTTCTGCGCAAGGTTATAATATTTATCACCCGGAAGGGACGGGCAGTTCACCCATGCCACCTTCTCGTGGTTCTTAAGATACTGTGCCACCTTTACAGCATTCTCGCAGTGTCTCGGCACCCTCAGATGAAGTGTTTCAAGTCCGATATTCAGAAGGAACGCATTCTGCGGCGACTGGATCGAGCCCAGATCTCTCATAAGCTGAGCTGTTGCCTTTGTAATATACGCGCCTTTCCCGAATTTTTCAGCATATACAATGCCGTGATAAGTCTCATCCGGCTTTGTCAGCCCCGGGAATTTATCGGCATGAGCCATCCAGTCGAAATTGCCGCTGTCCACAATCGCGCCGCCAACACAGGCTGCATGACCGTCCATGTACTTGGTCGTTGAGTGTGTAACAATATCCGCTCCCCATTCAAAGGGACGGCAGTTGACAGGTGTGGCAAATGTATTGTCCACGATAAACGGAACACCGTGCCTGTGCGCTGCCGCGGCAAACTTCTCAAAATCAAGGACAACAAGCGCCGGATTCGCGATCGACTCTCCGAACACTGCTTTGGTATTATCGCGGAATGCCGCTTCCAGCTCCTCTTCCGTACAGTCCGGATCGACAAAAGTAGCCTCTACTCCCATCTTGCGGATCGTATGTGCATAAAGGTTATAAGTACCTCCGTAAAGTGCGGACGCGCACACAATATGATCTCCTGCCTGGGCAATATTCATAACCGCATAGAAATTAGCAGCCTGACCCGAGGAGGTAAGCATTGCAGCCACACCGCCTTCCAGATCACATATTTTTGCAGCTACCGCATCGTTGGTCGGATTCTGGAGACGGGTATAGAAATACCCGGATTCTTCCAGGTCAAACAGTCTGCCCATCTGCTCGCTGCTCGTATAGCGGAATGTGGTACTCTGATAAATGGGTACGATCCTCGGATCCCCGTTTCCCGGTTCATATCCTGACTGTATGCATTTTGTCTCTATTTTGTAATCGCTCATCTTTCGTCTCCTTCCTGTTGTCCTGTCATATAATCTTTCTCCAGCTTTCTTACCATCCGACTGTATACTTCCCTGCACTCTTCATTCCTGTTCTCTTCGATCAGCCGGATACATGGCCTTAAATATTCCTGCCATATGCCGCGGTATATCTCTCCTGGATTTTTCTCTCTGTTGATCCGTTTTACGATCGTAGGAGCAATGTTATAATACTCTTCCACCAGCTCCCGGCCGCCGTCTGACATAAGCAGGTAATCATCCCGATATCTTCTGAGTGCCGTCAGTTCATAGCAGTCATCCGGTTTATCAAGGCTTCTGCAGACTGCAGTGGTGATATAGCAGAAAATTCCTTTCTTAAATCCTCCGCTTATCCCCTCATAGGTGGAATGTCCGATCTTATATTCCGGCATCTTTTCATTCCAGATATCGACCATTCTCTGAGTCAGCTGCTGCGCCTTCTCCGTAGGAGCCAGACCCAGCAGAGGAAGGAAATAGGATACCATGTTCATCTTATGGTCCAGGCTCTTAAGCTCTCTTTTCCTTTTAGATGGCTGACCGGCAAGATCCCCTGCTGCATATTCAGGGACACATGCAGCAAGGCTTTCCAGAGCCTCATCTGACCCGTCGCAGGCACTGGCTGTCTCTTCGAGCAGTTCTTCATATATCTTTCTCAGTGAATTCATCCGGTTATCATAGGTTGCTTTTCGGAATTCATAATCCATGGTAGTGCGGTACAGATCCGTCAGCTCTTTCTGAAGTCTGTTTATCTCCATGCTGCATCCCTCTTATTCGCTCCAATTGTGATATACATCCTGCACATCGTCGTCTTCTTCGAGCAGATCCAGTGTCTTCTGGATATTCTTGATATCCTCCTCGTTCGTCAGCTCTACATAGGTCTGAGGGATCATAGTCACCTCTGCGTCTGCCATCACGATCCCTTCCTCCTCGAGTTTCAGGCGGACGTCACTGAACGCTTCCGGAGCTGTCAGGATCTCATAGCTTTCCTCATCCTCCACAAAATCCTCTGCTCCTGCATCGAGCGCCAGCATCATCAGCTCATCTGCATCCATCTCACAGTCCTCTTTTGCAATAAAGATCTGTCCTTTCTCGTCAAACATAAAGGATACACATCCCGGCGTACCTATATTTCCGCTTCCTTTAGTAAATGCATTCCTTACGTTAGAAGCCGTCCTGTTTTTATTATCTGTCAGTGTTTTTACAATAATAGCCGTACCGTTCGGTCCGTATCCCTCATATGTAATATGCTCGTAGTTGTCTGCGGAACCTTCTCCCGCTGCCTTCTTGATATTTCTCTCGATCGTATCATTAGGCATGTTATTAGATTTCGCCTTAGCGATAACATCGCGCAGTCTGCTGTTATTCGCCGGATCGGCTCCGCCGCCCTCTTTTACCGCGACGGCAAGCTCACGTCCGATCTTTGTAAATATTTTCCCCTTTGCCGCATCGTTTTTTTCTTTCTTATGTTTGATATTGGCAAACTTTGAATGTCCTGACATATTCTGAAATCTCCTCTTCTATCTGTACTTTTCTCACATTTTGCCTTACAATTTTATCACTCTTTCCGTCTTCTGTAAAGAAGGCATCCACTGTAAAGCAGGTATCCGGCTATGTAGGAAGTTCCAGGCTGATCCTGATCGCCTGATCAACCTTCCTCATCATTCCTCCGTCAATGTGGCAGACGTACTCTTTGAGCCGCTGCTTGTCAATGGTCCTTATCTGCTCCAGGAGGATGACCGAATTCTTTACGATCTTATAATCCCTCGTGCTGATCTCAATATGGGTCGGCAGCTTTGCCTTGTTCATCTTTGAAGTGATCGCCGCACAGATCACAGTTGGGCTGTGTCTGTTACCCACATTATTCTGAATGACAAGAACCGGGCGTATCCCGCCCTGCTCTGATCCCACTACCGGACTTAAGTCGGCATAATAAATATCTCCGCGTCTGATCATCAATCTGTCTCACACTCCGATTCACATACTAATACGACGCTTCATGCACGAACATCCCTGCATGCCGCATACTTCAGTATTCCCCGTTTCATCGGATGTATTCCTGCGGATATTACCTGATATTATTTCGTGTTCCTGCCATCCTGTACATACACGCGCGGGATTCTCTTGCCCAGGCAGCACACGAACTCATAATTAAACCTTCCGCTCAGCTCTGACAATTCTTCGACTGTGATCCTGTCGCCTCCGTCCTCTCCTATAAGAACTGCCCGGTCCATAAACTTTGTCTCCGGGATCTCTGTCACATCCACCATGAACTGGTCCATGCACACCCTTCCCAGGATCCTCGCCCGTTTCCCGCGGATCAGGACTGACCCTTTATTCGACAATGACCGGGGATAGCCGTCTCCATACCCTACCGGGATCGTGGCAACCCGCATCTTCTTTTCAGCCACAAAAGTACCGCCGTAGCTTATCGCTGTCCCGGGTTCAACGTCTTTCACATAAGTTACATGGCTGATGAGAGAAAGCGCGGGCTTTAAGTCAACCGCCTCCTTGTTGACCTCGTCTGATGGATACATTCCATAGGCAGCTATTCCCGCTCTCGCAAGATCATGCTTCATATCCGGAAAATCTATGATTCCCGCACTGTTGTCACAGTCATAGTAACGGATCTGAACATTTCGTTTCTCCATCTGCCCTTTCATCCAAATAAACTTTTCGTGCTGCTTCAATGTATAGGTCTTATCCCGTTCATCCGCCTTGGAAAAATGGGTAAACATGCCTTCCATACATACATTCGGCAGATGGCTGATCCTCTCCACCGTATCTGCGCTCTCTTCGTTTACAGGGAAACCGATCCTTCCCATTCCGGTGTCGATCTTAATGTGAAAATACACAGTCTTCCCCTGTCTGAGTGCCTCCTCTGACATTCCCTGCGCCATCTCTTCCGTATAGACTGCAGCTCGGATATCATATCGGATCATCTCTTCATATTCATCAGGGAACACACACCCGAGTACCAGGATAGGTTTCTCCACACCGGATTTTCTGAGCTGGATCCCTTCATCCAGACAGGCTACCGCATAGCCCCATATATAGGGCAGTTTTTCAAACATTTCGGCAATAGGTGCTGCGCCGTGCCCGTATCCGTCAGTTTTTACGACCGCGATCAGACGTGCATCTCCCCCGATCCTTTTTTTCATCTGCTCCATGTTATATAAAATCGCATCAAGATCTATCTTTGCATATACTCTGTTATGCTGTTTCATTTTTTATTCTTCTCCTCTGTCCTGTTTCCGCAATACTGCCTCTATTCCTGCTATCAGATCCCCTGCAAGCACACTGTATGCTCCCTTTTTACCGCGCGCCTCATCTCCCCCGCAGGCATGGAGAAATACTCCCAGGCAGGCGCTCTCGAACAGCTCCATTCCCTGCGCTGAAAGTCCTGTGATCACACCGGCAAGCACATCACCTGATCCCGCCTTTGCCATGGCGCTGTTTCCCGCAAGGTTCAGAAATGTATGACGCCCTTTCATCGCTGCCGCAGTCCTGCTGTCTTTGAGTACGCACACAACCGGATATTCTTCTGTAAACTTTCTCACTAAATCCAGCCGGCTCTCCGCCAGTTCTGCCACACTCCTGCCTGTCAGCCGCGACATTTCTTTCATATGCGGCGTAAGGATGAGCGGCACGCTGCTTTTTTTCAGCGCCTCCATATGCCTGCTCAAGATATTTAAGCCGTCAGCATCAATGATACACGGAGTATCTGCTTCTCTTAAAGTATGGAGCAGGATATCTTCCGACGCTCCCGTTGTGCCCAGACCGCAACCGATACACACAGTATCCGCCCATCTCAGCAGAGCGGAAAGCTGTTCCGGATCATATCCTCTGTAACACGATACAATTGCCTCCGGGAGAAGCTGCTGGATAACCATCCTGTTCTCCTCCGCTGTATAAACCTGCACCAGGCCGGCTCCCACAGCATAGGCCGCCCTTGCAGACAGATAACAGGCTCCTGCCATTCCCCGGCTTCCCGTGATCATAAGGACTCTACCGTAACTGCCTTTATGAGAATCCGCTTTTCTCGGCGGGAGCAGCGCCGGAATATCCGCTCTGTCATACGTAAAACACACTTCGGGATCACTGCGAAAGAAATCGGGACTGATCCCGATGGGAACAGCAACAGTCTCCCCTGCGCACTTTTTCCCCGGAAACAATTCGCATCCCGCTTTCACACATGCCATTGAAACCGTCAGATCCGCACAGAATGCTGTTCCAAGTATCTGTCCTGTCCGCGCACACACGCCGGAGGGAATATCCACGGCTGCCTTGCGGCAGTCCTGTCCGTTCATCCATCGGATAATGTCACAATATCTCCCTGTTATCTCCCTGCTCAGGCCCACGCCAAACACTGCGTCTATTATAACAGTATATTCTTTCTGTGGAATTTCAGTGAATATCTTTATTCCCATGCGTTCTGCAATCTTTTTCTGGATGGCGCACTCCCGGCTCAGGGAGGTTTCTTTTCCTGCAAAGAGTACTTCCACATGCATTCCCTCTTCTGCCAGAAGACGCGCCACAGCAAAACCGTCCCCGCCATTATTTCCGCTCCCACAGACGACAAGAGTCCGTGCAGTGTCTATTTCTCTTTCATGCATCGCTTCTACAACCTTGAGCGCCGCCCGCTCCATCAGCACAATGGATGGAACTCCCAGTTCCTCTATTGTATATGTGTCAGCAGATCTCATCTGGACGCCGTCCGGCAGATATCTCATCTTTTCCACCTTCCTTTTCTATTTCATATCCCGGCAGTCGTTATACTGTCCTTATTATGAAACATACCCCGCAGCTGGCTGCGGGGCTGTATCATCATTCTTTACTTTTTTCTTCCTGACTCACGCTGGCTGATATTATAGGACAGCTTCATAAGACTGTCCGAGAGATGTACGCTCTCAACGATCACATCCTTTGGAAGAGTCAGATCCGTATGTGCGAAATTCCATATCGCTTTTATTCCGTTTGCAATAAGAATGTCCGCCACTTCCACTGCCTTTGACTTCGGGATCGTAAGTGCTGCGATCTCTATCTCATTATTCTGAAGGAAATCTACCAGCTCATCCATCATCCTTACCCGGATTCCCCGGATGGTCACGCCTTCCAGACGGGGATTCACATCAAACAGGCTCTTCAGCACAAATCCGCTTCTCTCAAACGACGCATAATTAGCCAGCGCCTGTCCGAGATTTCCGGCTCCTATGATAATGAAATTATGCGTCTTGTCCAACCCCAGTATCTTCCCGATCTCTGTATACAGGTACTTTACATTATACCCATATCCCTGCTGTCCGAACCCGCCGAAATTATTGAGGTCCTGCCGGATCTGGGACGCCGTAACATGCATCTTCTTGCTCAGGTCATTTGAAGAGATCCTCTCCACGCCTGCTTCCAGAAGATCTCCCAGATACCGGTAATATCTCGGCAGCCTTGAGATCACTGCTCTGGATATTTTTCTGTGTTCCAATTCTATCACCTTCCATCGCCCGGCTTCTGAAATCATAGTGCCGTCCGCTTTTTTCACTATGGTTTATTATATAAAATAGTTAATATTATGTCAATTTTTAGTTTTTCTGACCCCGCAGTTTATAATAACAGTTCAGCTATCAGGCTGCCCGGTCGAAAAACCATGCAAGCATGCTTTTCCCGCCCGCACAGCCTGATAGCTGAACTGTTACCGTTTATTTTCTTGTATTTTAGCGGGATTCCGTTATAATGGTTATCTGAGAGGAGGAGTACCTACATGATACTCGCATGCCATAATATTAACAAATCCTTCGGCGACCGCGTCATCGTCCAGAACGGTTCTTTCCACATTGAGGAGAGAGAAAAAGCCGCTCTGGTCGGCGTGAACGGAGCCGGGAAATCTACAATACTGAAAATGATCATGAATGAAGAGCCGACGGACAGTGGCGACATCATCCTGGCAAAAGGAAAGACGATCGGATATCTTGCACAGCATCAGGACCTGATCCCCCACGGGACAATATACGAGGAACTCCGCAGTGCCAAAGCGGACATCATAGAGATGGAGCAGCGTCTGCGCTCCATTGAGCAGGAACTGATAAGCCTGTCCGGGGATGCTCTGGAAAACAGGCTGGAAACATACAACCGCCTTCAGTCAGAATTCGAGGCAAGGAACGGATACGCCTGCGAGAGTGAGATCACAGGGGTATTGAAAGGGCTGGGATTTACGGAGGAGGAATTCTCCAAAAAGACAGACACGCTCTCCGGAGGTCAGAAAACCCGGGTGGCGCTCGGTAAGCTGCTCCTGACCAGCCCTGATATCCTGCTCCTGGACGAACCTACTAACCATTTGGATTTAAATTCCATTGCATGGCTCGAGACATTTCTTATTAATTATCAGGGGGCTGTATTTATTGTATCCCACGACCGATTCTTCCTGAACCGTGTCGTATCAAAAGTTGTTGAGATCGAAAACAGGGAAATACGGATGTACCTTGGAAACTATCAGGCATATTCCGAGAAAAAGCAGCAGATCCGCGATGCCCGTCTTAAAGAATATCTGAATCAGCAGCGGGAAATCCGCCATCAGCAGGCAGTCATCGAAAAGCTTCGTTCCTTTAACCGGGAAAAATCGATCCGCCGTGCTGAGAGCCGTGAAAAAATGCTGGAAAAGATGACCCCTGTCGAAAAGCCCATGGATGAACCCAGGGAGATGCATTTTACTTTGGAACCGTCCTGTATCAGCGGAAATGATGTTCTCTCAGTAGAAGGATTGTCCAAACGGTTTGACAGCCAGGTCCTCTTTAAAGATGTCAGCTTTGAGATCAAACGAGGGGAGCACGTGGCGATCATTGGCGATAACGGCACCGGAAAGACGACGCTCCTTAAGATTCTAAATCAGGTGCAGAAGGCAGACGCCGGTTCTTTTACCCTTGGAGCCAAAGTACAGATCGGATACTATGATCAGGAACACCATGTACTCCATGACAATAAAACCATTTTTGATGAGATCTCTGACGACTATCCGACACTCAATAATACACAGATCCGCAATACACTTGCCGCCTTTCAGTTTACGGGGGATGAGGTGTTCCAGGTGATCTCCACTCTGAGCGGCGGAGAAAAGGGGCGCGTTTCTCTGGCAAAGCTTATGCTCTCAGAAGCCAATTTTCTCATACTGGACGAGCCCACCAACCATCTGGATATTGCCTCCAAGGAGATTCTGGAAGAAGCGCTCAACAATTACAGCGGTACTGTACTCTATGTGTCCCATGACCGTTACTTTATTAATCAGACCGCCACACGTATACTGGAGCTGGTAAACCAGACTTTCGTAAACTATATCGGAAACTATGACTACTATCTGGAGAAAAAGGAAGAACTCACTAAAGCTTATGCATCTGTTCCGTCCGCTGAAAAAGCAGGAAATTCCGGAAACAGAGCTGCTGGAAACGCCTCAGAAAGCACAGGTCCGTCTGCCGGAGCCGCTTCTTCTAAACCGTCTGCCCTGAGCTGGCAGGAACAGAAAGAACTGCAGGCAAAAGAAAGAAAACGTAAAAACGATCTGAAAAAGACCGAGGAAGAAATCTCACGGCTGGAAGAACGAAATGAAGAGATCGACCATGAACTTACGCTGGAGGAAGTGTACTCCAACTCCATCAAATGCCAGGAACTGACCTCTGAAAGGACTCAGAACGAAGAAAAGCTGGAAGAACTGTACGAAAAATGGGAGAGTTTAGCAGAGTAAATCTGGATTTATGCGTGAGGACAGGAGACGGAATAACGTCCGAAAACCGCGGAGTATTTTAAAGACGTATTCGCGGCGGGCGGTGATATGGCTCGGGTTTCGGTTCCGTAATCTGGGAAAGTGCTAAACGGCAGGAAGCACTTTCCCGGAGATTACTCCAAGTCACCGTTGCCACATCACCGCCCGCCGCGAAAGGCTCTTGAAATAGGGACGGTTTTCTGCGTTCATCCAACCGGAAGTCCGCACAGCCAAATCCAGATTTTTATTTCATCACAATGTTAATGATCTTCTTCGGTACATAGATCTCCTTGATCACATTTCCTGTCAGCTTGCCTGCCACCGCTTCTTTTCCGGCAGCAATCGCTTCTTCTTTGGATGCCTCTGCTGAAATACTCACAACTGCTTTTGTCTTACCGTTGATCTGTACCGGAATCTGAATCTCGTCATCCTTCATGGCTTCTTCATCATAGGCCGGCCATCCTGCTTTGAACACTGTCTCCGTATGTCCGAGCTGTTCCCACATTTCCTCAGCGAAATGCGGCGCAAACGGAGAAATCAGTACCGCTATCGTCTCCAGTGTCTCTTTATCAATGCCGCCCTCTTTCTTTGCAAGCTCTATAAATTTGTTGTTGTATTCCATGAATCCGGAAATAACCGTATTCAGACTGAAGCTCTCCAGTCGCGTCGTGATATCGTAAACCATTCTGTGGCGGAGCTTGATCATTTCTTTTGACGCCTTGATATCCTGATCCTTGCTGTCCATGAGCAGCGTCCAGAGACGTTTCAGGAATCGGTTCACGCCGTCAATTCCTCTGTCATCCCACTCTGCGTCCAGTTCCGGCGGTCCCACGAAGAGCTCGTACATTCTCAGGGAATCGCAGCCGTAATCGCGCACAAGGTCATCCGGAGAAACCACATTTCCTTTTGATTTACTCATCTTGATCCCGTTCTTTCCGGTGATCATTCCCTGGTTGAACAGCTTGTGGAACGGCTCGTCAAAGTCGATCACGCCGATGTCGCACAGGAATTTTGTATAGAATCTTGAGTACAGCAGATGAAGCACTGCATGCTCCACACCGCCGATATACATATCCACCGGGAGCATCTCGTCTGCCTTCTCTCTGGACACCAGTTCCTTGTCATTGTGATTGTCAACGTAACGCAGGAAATACCATGAAGATCCCGCCCACTGAGGCATGGTATTGGTCTCTCTCTTCGCAGGCTTTCCGCATACCGGGCACTTGCAGTTCACCCACTCGTCAATAGCGGCAAGCGGAGACTCTCCGGTTCCGGTAGGCTCGTATGACTCGACCTCCGGAAGTGTAAGAGGAAGTTCCTCCTCCGGCACGGGCACAGCGCCGCAGTCCGGGCAGTGCACGATCGGGATCGGCTCGCCCCAGTAACGCTGGCGGGAGAATACCCAGTCACGGAGCTTATAGTTCACTGTCGCGCGCCCGATTCCTCTCTCCTCGATGATATGAGGAGCCTCTTTCTTGAGAACCGCGGACTCCATTCCGTTCCACTCGCCGGAATTGATCATTGTGCCTGCAGCATCTGTGTATGCTTCTGTCATGTTCTCGATTTCTTTGCCGTCCTTTGCGATGACCTGAATGATCGGAATGTCGAATTTCTTCGCAAACTCAAAGTCACGGTCATCATGAGCCGGTACGCACATGATGGCTCCTGTACCATAGTCGGCAAGCACGTAGTCAGACAGCCAGATCGGCGTCTTTGCACCGTTCAGCGGGTTGATGGCATAGCTTCCCGTGAACACGCCGGTCTTCTCTTTATCCTGCATACGGTCTACATTGGACTTCATGGAAGCCTCGTAGATGTATTTTTCTACCGCGTCTTTTGTCTCCGGAGCAGCAAGGGATGCTGCCAGCTCGTGCTCGGGAGCAAGCACCATGAAAGTCGCGCCGTAAAGGGTATCCGGCCTTGTCGTGTAGACCGTGATCTTTTCGTCTCTGCCCTCTACCGGGAAGTCAACCTCAGCGCCATAGGATTTTCCGATCCAGTCTGTCTGCATCTTCTTGACCTTCTCCGGCCAGTCCAGCTTATCAAGGTCATTTAACAGACGGTCAGCGTATTTTGTGATGCGCAGCATCCACTGGCGCAGATTCTTCTTCGTCACCTCCGCGCCGCAGCGTTCGCATTTTCCGTTTACGACTTCCTCATTGGCAAGACCGGTCTTACAGGACGGGCACCAGTTGATCGGGAACTCTTTCTCATATGCAAGCCCTGCTTTGAACATTTTCACGAAGATCCACTGCGTCCATTTGTAGAATTTCGGATCCGTAGTGTTGACTTCCATATCCCAGTCATAGAGCGCTGCGATATCGTTGATCTGTTTCTTAATATTCGCCACGTTCTCCGCCGTAGATTTTGCCGGGTGGACACCCATCTTAATGGCATAGTTCTCGGCCGGAAGCCCGAAAGCATCCCATCCCATGGGATGAACGATATAGTAACCCTGCTGGAGTTTATAGCGGCTCCACACGTCAGAGATCACATAGCCCCTCCAGTGCCCTACGTGAAGCCCGTTTCCCGACGGGTACGGGAACATGTCAAGGCAGTAATATTTCTGCTTCTTGTTTCCGTTGTCGTCTATGCGCGGATTGACCGGTTTTTCCTCCCATCTCTCGCGCCATTTTTTCTCGATCGCTTTGTGGTTGTACACAATCTTAGTGCCCATTGTGATGATTCCTCTCTTTCTTTGATCTTGATCTGTACAGCTGGGACTTCCGGTGGAATACCTGTCTGCCTGTATACTCCATTTGCCCCGGATATCCGCCTCCTGCACATAAAGAAAAGCCCTTCCTCTCCAGAAATCCAAGAGACGAAAAGGCTTCATTTCCGTGGTACCACTCTTCTTCATCTGCCCCGGCAGATGCACTCATTTATTCTGTAACGGGAATTCCCGCCCTCGTCTACTCATGATACCGCTCCCGGCATCCGGGCTGCAGACTTCATTTCGATGAGAGAACTCTGAGGCCAGTTCAGGACTTACGCTGCTGCCTCGCACCACCCGGCAGCTCTCTTAAAACGGTACACCCCTACTATTCCTCTTCTCAGTCTTTATCATAATACTCATTCATTATAGGTAGAATGTTAAAATAAGTCAAGAGAAAAATACACTCCTTCCCGGCGATCCTCTTATTATTCCGCTCCTGTATAAACATGGGACGCATCGGTAGCTATTCCGCTTTTCCCCACATATACTATAAAAAGTCCAAATTAAAAGGTATGAATAAATATGAATGATTATGTTACGCTTTCACTGGAAAGCCATCTCTTCTTTGCCAGGATCATGAAGGAACACTCTCTGTTCCTGGAAGCAGGATTCCCCTGCTGTGAAAAAGACTTTATCGAAGAGGCAGATCGGTTCCGCCGGAAATTTGAAGAACTTCTCCACGATGTCATCAAACTCTCTGACGGACACATCCAGGAATCGGTTCTCAATTCTGGAGAACTGTTCACCGAATTTACTATCCCTGCCGAGAAAAGAACAATGTCGCTAAGCGGGGTTCCCATTAACACCGGGATCACAGAAGAGACCCGGCGGCTGCGCTGTGGCTGCATCCAAACTGCAAACCGTCCGCTGTACCAGCCGGTCCGCCGGATCAACGAGCGGGCTTACAGGCTGCTCGGCGAACTGATCCGCTTTAAGGAACGCATCCTGCAAAGAGTGAACAGCGGAAAACTTTTTACCGCGAATTATCCACTCCTCATCGAGCACATTATCCGAGAGGCAAAGCTTTATCGGGATATTGTGGAGCAGCTCCTGACAAACCGGAACATCTGTTATCAGAATTTCTATGAAACAGAAGAGTTCTGGAATCAGATCATGATGGAACATGCATGGTTCATCCGCGGGCTGTTAGACCCGTCAGAAGCACAGCTGATCGAGACAGCCGACGATTTTTCAAAAGATTATGCCCGACTGCTTGATACAGCGCGCAAACGTGACCGCCTGGCAAACGGCATGACAGAGCGGACACTGCAAGAGACAATAAAATACCGTGATTTTAAGGCGGCCGGCGCAAAGGGCATCTTAGGCGGACAGATTTCCTCCATTATCCTGCCTCTTCTGGCAGACCATGTGCTCCGGGAAGCCAACCACTATATCCGTATCCTGGAAACAAAAAAGACCCGATAGGAGGACCGGAACATGGAGCTTTGCAATTATCCCAATCCTGACCAGACCCGCTGTTACGAGATCGAGGCAATTGAGATTCCTATTGTTTACAACAAATACGGGGACCATGATCCAAACGGGCTCCTGTATGTGCTGAAAAAAGACGCAGACCGCATCCGCAAAGGGGCGCTGCGCAATTTTTCCCCGGAGATCCCCCAGCCCTATGAAGAAGTATAACCACTTGTCATAAGAGCCAATGCCGGAGACTGTATTGAGTTCCGCTTCACCAATCTCCTGCCGGAGCGCCTGGAAGAAAGTCCCTTCCAGATGGAAACGCTGACAGATATTGTGGGACATCACGTACACCTGGTAAAATTTGATACTATTGTCTCCGACGGCGCCTCAAACGGCTGGAACAACATTGCGGGTGCAAGAAGATATGAGACGCTGATCGAACGCTTCTTTGCCAACACCGGGCTGCGGACCATCTTTTTCCATGATCATCTGTTTGCCAACTCCCATCAAATGCACGGCATGTTCGGGGCAATGATCATCGAGGAAGCCGGAACCACCTTCCACAGCGTCCGCAGCGGCAGAGAACTGAAACGCGGCACGCAGGCAGTGATCCGGCGCAGGGACGGCAATCCGCTGACCCCCCCCCTGATCCTTGAGACCTGCCCGGGAGATGAGATCATCATACGGCTGCTGGACGGCGCCCACGAGGAGCAGCATGCGTTCAACCTTACCGGGCTGTCCTGGCGCCGGGAGATCGCGGATCCACACTCCCCTCTCGCCGCATCCCAGACGATCGGCATCTCCGAAGCCTTTAATCTTCGTATCACCCAAAAATATGCCCCCGGAGATTATCTCTACTATTTCGGAGGAATCGACGATGCGTGGCTCGGGCTCTGGGGCATCCTGAGGGCAAACGCAGGCGAATGGATCGAAGTCACCCTTCACAATCTGTTCGATCCCGAACATCCGTGGAATATTTTGATTATCCCACGGTCCCTTTGGACCTTAAGCACAAGCCTTCTATGCGGGTATCCTTAAATCCGCAGTTTCTGCATTATGACCCTGTCTGCGATTCAGGGATCAATGCAGGCTGCAATAACCGGGAACAGACTGTTGGTCCGGGCGAAAGTAAAAAATTTCTTCATCTATTCGATTCAAATAATCCTGCACGGTACATTCAATAACTTTATTCGTTAAAAATTGTAACCCGCATCTTACTTTCTCAGTCTAATCTATGTAAACTAAAAGGAGCGCCCCTTTTATAAAAACACCATAAAGGTGTGACTATTATGCCGCGGAATCCCCGGCATAACAACTGAAAGGAGAAGCAGAAATGGACAAAACCGAAGAACTCCGGCTGATAAGAAAAGCGGTCCGCGGAAATCCGGATGCCTATGGAAGACTGATCGTCCTTTATCAGGAATATCTTTACAAGATCGCATTCCTGTACATGAAAAACGAACAGGATGCCCTGGATCTTGTAGGTTCAACAATATTAAAAGGATTTCAGAATATCCGAACTCTGAAAAAACCCGAATGGTTTAAGACATGGCTAACAAGGATTTTGATCAATACCGCAAAAGATGAGCTGAAAAAAATCATCCACTATGATGAAATCGATGAAAACACGCTGTCCCGCCGATATCAGACCGTAACGCCTGAAGAGCAGATGGATTTAAATTCAGCAATTGAGCGCCTTCCTGAAAAATACCGCATGGTCATTGTCCTGAAATATTTCAGCGATCTGTCCGTGCATGAGATCTCATACATCATGAATGCCCCCGAGGGTACGGTCAAAGCATATTTAAGCCGCGCCCGGGACGAGCTCAAAAAAACTTTAAAGGAGGATTATTTCTATGCAGGTTGATCTGAATGATATTAAGATTCCCACTGAAAAATTGAATATAGTTGTATCTGAAAACCTTGAAAAAGTAAAAGAAATCCATAAAAAGAACCGCCTCCGCCACATTGTAGGCGGATGCGCTGCGGCGGCGGCCGGCATTGCAGTCTTATCCGGTATCTGCTTATCCAATCCTGTGATTGCTGAAAAATTCACAAAACTTGGCGAAATCTTCGGGCTTGTACAGGATCAGCAGCATTATCCGGGAAATTATTCTGAAACCAGTGTTCCCGTGCCCGGCACAAATGTCAGCCAGTCAGAAGGCATCACGGTGACCCTGTCCGAATTCGTGTGCAGCAGCGAAGCCCTGAATGTTTCCGTGCTGATTGAATCAGAAGAGCCTTTCCCCGAACCATTCATTGAAAGTGTTGCAAGTGCAGATGAAATGGGAAATTCTTTTCTCATACTGACAACTGAACAAAGCACAGATTTTGCAGATGGTCCGCTGGATCTCGCAAGCTATCCATACGTTGAAGTTCAGGGAAGTTTTCAGGACGAATACACCTTTGCCGGAGCATTCCGCATTGATTTTAATATTTATCCTTATGCACAGTATGAAATCCCGGATTCCTTTACATGGGACCTTAAGATAACAAAAATCTTCTGCCCGGGCGGAGGCGGAAAAGTGGACAGGTCTCTTGCTATCCCCGGGGAATGGAACTTCTCCAGCCAGATCACCCAGCAGGACATTGAAACAAAAACCGTGGAAGTCAACCAGTACGCCCCCAATGGCAGCGGCATCACAACAGTCACAGTGACCCCTTATGAACTGGTCGTAAATTCTGATTATAAAGAAGATAAGGTGCAGCCCGGATATGAACGGTACGACAGCATGCAGTCAGTAATACTGGACGGTTCCGGGAAACTTCTCATGGGTGGATCAGGCAATGTTTTCCCCGCAGCCGGGTACGATCTGTCAAAGATCACTGTCTACTGCATGGATACCCCGGATGAAGAAACCTGGATGACAATACAGGAAAAACTGTATGATGAAACATTCGCCCCGCAGCTTCAGGAGTATCTGGAAAGCATTGCGATCCAGAAAATAGAGATACCGCTGTAAAATCTGTCTTTCGCGTATCAATAAAACATCCGTCCCCGAATACCTGTCATAACGCAAAACCGCTCCGCTCTACCTCGACTGTTGGAATGCCTGTAACGCCAAAGTATATACTCGTGCATGGGCACTCCTATATGCTTTGACTAATAGGCAGAACCAACGATTCTCGGAACGCTCCCGCTTGGATGTTTTGCTTATATGACAGGTATCCGGGGACTATGCTTATCCAGACGGAAAGAGCAGGTTTCACATCTGGGGAAAAAGTTCTGGCCGGAAGTTCTTCCTTTTGGCTGTAATCTATCTTTGCTATATGGCATCTCGATGCAGAAAAACCACTTTTGAAAAGACAAGCCGGCACATCTGTGTCCCTCAAGGACCGTAGAGCAGCGCCGGCACTTGGATCGCGTCTTTTGCGATCCTATGTACCGCTGCGCTGCGGCCCGAACGCGAGTGGGTCCGCGAGGGATACAGATGTGCCGGCGCACGT
>DXCD01000073.1 GCA_019116185.1 Candidatus Mediterraneibacter stercorigallinarum | reverse complement strand
GGATAGCAGCGCCGCAAATAAACTTTTCTTTCCCGGTCAGGGAAGAGAATCTTCATTCCAGGATCACATGCGCCAGCGTGTCTGCCAACACCTCCATGGCATTGCGCATCTCTTCCACTGTATTTGTCTGCGCTCCTGCCTCGACAAGCAGGGACTTTGGCAGAAGGTGGAGGTTGTACCGGTATGCCCTCAGATAAATATGCCGGACAAATCCCGGATACAGACTCTCCGAGGCGAGCTGCATCTGGAGAGAAAACGCAAGATTATCCTGTATGTACGGATTATACAGATAATCAATATCCCCGTTCGTACGGGTACGGCTCAGCCCGTTGAAGTACATGATCTTGGCCGTCGGCTTTCCGTTGATCTCCGTCACCAGATGGGTGCCCTCTGCCACACCGTCCCTGTGGAGGTCAATGGCCACTTCCAGAGTCGGATTCGCTTCGATAATGGGGCGCACCGAAGCTTCTGCGTTCTCATACGCGTTGCTGCGGTCAAGCTGGCCGTTAATGATATCATAAACACCTGTATCATGGAGCGTCTCGATCCCCTTTTCATTCAGGAGCTGGGTCAGATATTCCCCCATGCCCACAATGCTGGTCGCAGGGTCTCCCGGCGTGGAATCCACGAATTCTTCCTGAGAATGGGTATGGAAGATAATCACCTTCGGCCCGCCCGTCGTATTGTCGATCTTCATGCTCCTGCCCAGGAGATCATCCGCGTTCAGCTGTTCGGGTCCGATCATGGTCGAACTGTCCACTGTGTAGAAATTGCTCAGAAGATAGTCAAAATCTCTAAGCTTCTCAATGGACATATCAACGGTCGGCGTCACAGGCTGCGCCGCTGCTTCTGCCTGCCCCGGATCTCCCACCAGGTTCCCGTTCTCGTCCACCGCGTTCTCATCATTTGCCTGGGCTTCCAGGATCTTTGCCAGAGTCTCCTCGTCCTCGATCGCAGGGCTGTCCGCTGCATGTTCTTCTGCATAGCTCACAAGCGGCAGCCACGCCAGGGCTTTCTCCTTCACCCATTCCTGTATTCCCTTCCCGGGGGTGCGGTTCAGATACGCAAGCCCCGGCATGTACATTTCCTCAGCTCCTGTAAGGAGCCTGTTCTGGAAGTCATAGCGCCAGCTCCCGCTGCTCCCGCCTGCCATGCCCCAGATCAGGCAGGCTGTCAGGAGAAGGGCTGGCGCAGCTGCTTTTGTCTGTCCGAATTTCCTTGGTCTTATTTCTTCTGTCATCAGAGCGGAACTCCCTCCCCGGCTTTTCTTCTGAAATTGTATGCCCGGCTTCCTTCTGTTATGACGGGGATGACAGGTGCAATGACAGCTTCATATGGAGAAAGCATTTCATGTGAAAAGCATGTTGATCGCCTCTGAGATCGTATGGCTGATATGATGGATCAGTTCATCCACATCTTTGGGGGTTACGAACATCCCGTTCAGATGGGGTGCGATCAGTTCTTTTACAAACTCGTACTTCTCGCCCGCATTGTAGGAACGAAGCTCTCTCCCCACCCCTCTGAGGGCATCTGAGGATTCCAACGCGCGGATGAAATTTTCCATGGTGTCATTCACGATCGTCGCCGCGTCAACCACAGTGGGAACGCCGATGCCGATCACCGGCACGCCGAGAGACTCCTTTGTCATGCCGATCCTGTGATTGCCCACGCCTGAACCCGGATGAATTCCCGTATCCGCGATCTGGACCGTACGGTTCAGCCGTCTGCTGTTGCGCGCGGCAAGGGCGTCTACCGCGATTACGATGTCCGGATGCGTCTCCGCGACAATTCCCCGGACGATCTCCGAGCTCTCCATTCCCGTCTGCCCCATCACGCCGGGAACAATGGCGCTGATCATATTTGCCCGTTCCATTCCCATGGCATATTTCCCGTATTCTTTTATAATGTGCCGGTTCACCGCAAGATGGTCTGCCACATAGGGGCCAAGCGCGTCAGGTGTCACTTCCCGATTGCCCAGACCGACTACGAGGACAGACAGATCCCCGGCTTGTTCCCCCTCTTTCTTCTCCCCGCCTTTTTCTATATTTTTATCGATCAGTTCCCGGATATGACGGCACAGTTCTGACGCGATCTCCATATGTGTGTCATCATCCGGAAGGGCAAGGTTTGGTGTTTCCAGTGTCAGATAAGTCCCTGCCGGCTTCCCCATGGTCCTGGCGCCGTTCTCGGTCTCTATCACCACGCGGGTGATCCGCATTTCCCGCTCCTCGTCATAATCCTCCTCCAGCACGACGCCTGGTATTTCCACATTATCTGACTCAAACCGCTCTTTCTCCTCTAAGGCAAGATCCGTCCTCACACTGTAATTTCTCAACATGTCTTATCCTCGCTTTCCCGTATGGTATACTATCATCAGTTTTCTCAATATTTCTTAAAATATGTATTGACAACCCTTTCCAGTTAGCATAAAATAAATGAGTATGTTTCAGCGGAGCGTCCGTGTCCGAATCTGCTGGGATACATGATCTACATTTGAATTTCATGTTATATTTGGAGGTGTACAGATTGGCTAACATTAAGTCTGCTAAGAAGAGGATTTTAGTAAACGAGACAAAAGCTGCCAGAAATAAAGCGATCAAGTCTAAAGTCAAGACTTCTATCAAAAAAGTAGAGGCTGCTGTTGCTGC
>DXCD01000072.1 GCA_019116185.1 Candidatus Mediterraneibacter stercorigallinarum | reverse complement strand
TCCGCCTCAAAAGAAAAGCAGGCGAGACCAACGCTGAACCGTTTGGATTCGGCATACTCGCCCGGCGAATCAATGGTATCGTCCGCTGTATTTGTATACTGGGTCTTTATGTAATGGAGCTCCTCGCCCTTCAGCGCCTGTGTAAGAGACGTCTTCCCCGCTTCGCTCCTGCCCATAAGAAATATCTTTTTCATTTCATCACCTAACCTGCATTTTCTCAGCTTTTGTGGATCTCACATGTAGGAAACCCCAGCGTCTCCCCGAAAAACCGGACGACCTCTTCCACAGCGGTCTGCACTTCAGCCAAGCCGCCTGTAATGATCAGAGAACCGCAGAAACGGTCCATGAATCCGATCTGTACATGCGCGCTCTTGACCGCTACGTCTGCCGCGACCACAACAGCCTCCCACGGAGTAAAACGGATCATGCCGATGGACTCCCCTGTATGGTCTTCCCCTTCATGGACGCCGATATGCAGAGCCAGATTATGATAGATACTGGTATCGGAAGGCGTTATGACATGTGCAAGGCAGACCTCTTTTCCGGGCACTCTCACCCGGGTCATGCGCAGTTTTTTCCCTTTCAGATGTTCATAATCATCATGGAACAGCTTTTCCAGCAGCTCCTCTTTCGTCATTCGAGCCATAACCGCACTTCCTATCTCTTTGTAATCTGGCAGACGACATATCCCAGAGAATCACGGAAATAATCCACGACCTCTGTAAGCGCCGATGTCACGTCCGAAATCTCCCCGGTGATGATCAGCGTTCCCGTAAAACGGTCCGCAAATCCAAGATACACATTTCCGCTCTTGACCGCAATATCAGATGCAATTACAGCTGATTCCGGCGGAGTCATATTCATAATTCCGATGGCGGATGAACCATAATCCAGCTGAGGATTTAAACCGAGCTTCTGATAGATAATCGGAGCCGGTCCTCCCATCACATGCGCAAAAGTAATCTCTTTTCCGGCTACGGTCTCCTGTACGATTCTTATCTGTTCTCCATGATCATTTGCCATTTATCAAATTCCTCTCTTTCGGAAATCTTTCCCCTGTCAGCTGTTCAGAAAACAGCCCTATCCATTAGAAATGATACTATTGTCAGATTTTTCTGTCAAGCTGAATTTCCATCCCTGATCAAGTTGAATTCCCATCTCCGGATTTTGCTTCTTAAGCCTTAGTTTCTTCATTGTGGCTGAGTTCTCTGCCGAATGTTTTCTTCCATCGGAAACAGATCATCGGGATCTGGAACAACAGCATAGCGACCCATCCCCAGAAATTTGCCCAGGCAAGCCGCTCAAACCCGCCATGCAGTATATGGATCATGATCCATGCGGAAAGAAACCTTGCAGACATATTCAATATCGTGCTGATCAATGTCACCTTTAAATCTCCCAGGCCCCGGAAGAATCCCTGGATAATGTTCGTCGCCGCCGGCATCACGTACATCAGCGAGATCAGTTTCAGGTAGGAAATCCCCAGAGACACAACCTCTCCGGAGTCCTCTCCCACGAACAGCTCCATAATCTGCCTGGAAAAGACAAATACCAGAGCCAGGACAACAGCTGTGTATACCGCTTCCAGAAGGATCGTACAATAAAATCCCTGCTTCATCCTCCGGAGCTTTCCCGCGCCTCGATTCTGGGCCATAAATGTAGTCGACGCATGGGCGATATTCTGCTGGGGTGTCATGGCAAAGTCATCCACCCGGTTGATCGCAGTGAAGGCGGCAATAAATTCCACTCCCTGCACATTTACAATGGTCTGGACACAAATCTTTCCCAGCTGGACGCACATCTGCTGCAGCGCGCTTGTGATGCCATAGGAAAAAGTGCGTCCCAGTACCGCCCGGTCAAACACGCCCCACTTTCTTCCCAGGCAGAGCAGCGGGACTTGTCTTTTAATATATCCGAGACAGAACAGACAGCAGAGAGCCTCGCTGAGCACCGTCGCCGCCGCGCTGCCCGGCACGCCCCAATCCAGCGCCACCACAAAGGAAAGATCCAGCACAATATTAAGAAAGGCACTGATGATCAGAAAGAAAAGAGGCGCCCTGCTGTCCCCCAGCGCCCGAAGCGTATTGGAAAAGAAATTATAGATAAAAGTAAAGATCAGCCCGCCAAAAATAATCCGCAGATATACCGCGGCAGAGCCGATAATATCCTGCGGCACCTGAAGAAGCCCGAGCAGCGGGCGCGCGAAGATCATCAGCAGTACAGTAACCCCAATAGAAAATCCGATTCCCCCGATCATTGCCGTACTTACCTGCCGCTCCAGCTGCCCGTATTTCTTTGCCCCGTACTGGGTACTCATTAGGATGCCCGCGCCCATGCACATCCCGCTGATGAACAGGATCACCATATTCATGATCGGTCCCGCCGTCCCCACGGCCGCCAGAGCGTCATCCCCTACAAATTTCCCTACAATCACAGAATCCGCCGCATTGTATGTCAGCTGGAACAGATTGCCCAGCACAAGCGGTATGGTAAAGCCCGTAAGCTGAGGGATGATCTTCCCCTCTGTCATATCTGTCGTCATTTTTCATGTTCCTCTCAGAAGAAATATGGCATCACACTGACGCCGCTGTAAAACAATTATAACACTATCCTCCAAAAAATGTTGAAAATCTGGATTTGCCGGGGAGACTTTGATGGTGTAAATCATCCGGAAACAGCGGGGGTTTTCCAAGACGTATTCGCAGAGGGCGGGTGTGTGGCTTCGGTTCCTGATCCGTAATCTGGGAAAGTCTAGAAAGGCAGGAAGCACGGCTAAAAACAATTGAACAGTGGACGATTCGGCTCCGCCTCAGGCATCCACTGTTCAATTAACGCCGTACTCCC